>NZ_VPAO01000018.1:0-73048 GCF_013419235.1 Acinetobacter sp. YH12098 | reverse complement strand
AAAACCTTCAAAATTCTTGCTGAGCGATATCGCAATCGAGGCAAAAGACTAGCATTGAGATTCAATCTAATTGCTGGAATTTATAACTTAGAGCTGAGTGAAAAATGACTTATGAAAGAAATCTAATATAAGTTCAAACTATTTCTTTGAATTGTAAGGTGCTCTGAATGACTGTTCAGCTAAGGTTTTGTTTTTCTATTTAAGTTACTGAATTTATAATTAAATAAGGAGTTTTTTATAAGCATTTCTATTTTTTATTTTGCTAATACGAAACAACTGAATTAATCTTCGCGGATTAAGTTTGAGGTCAAAGTATGATTTCATGGTTTTTTATTGGTCTAGTTATCAGTATTTTGTTAACGCCAGGACCAACCAATACCTTACTCGCATCTTCGGGTATTCAAGTTGGGCTACGTAAATCATTCCGACTCATTCCAGCGGAAGCCTTTGGTTATCTTATTTCGATTAGCCTATGGGGTTTTCTCATTGGTAAAATTTCCGTACATCTGCCTTTACTGCCGACCATTTTAAAACTGTTTAGTGCTGGCTATATTCTATTTTTGGCTATGCGATTATGGCGTACAGCAACTGTTGCTGAAAATTTTAATCAAAAGGGCATTCGTGCACGCGAACTCTTTGTTGCGACGTTATTAAATCCTAAAGCACTATTATTTGCATCTGCGATTTTTCCTGCATTGGCTTGGCAAAATGCGCAGTATTATGTAGCTCACATGCTGATCTTTTTGTTGTTGATCGTTCCTATTGCATTTTTTTGGACCTTTCTTGGTTCCGTTTTGGCATCGAATAAAATTAGTTGGCTCAATCAAGCCAATTTACAACGAACAGCATCGCTAGTCTTGGTTAGTTTTTCGATACCACTGAGTTATTCTGCGATTTTAAAACTCTAAATTGATTTGAAAATGACTAAATCCGCTTAGTTCGGCAAAGCTTATTTTCATTAAGTCGGATTTCAGTTAAAGTACCACGCAATAATTGATTTAAGTTTTTGGATAGAGATAAATGGCTATTAAGTCTGATCGTTGGATTCGCGAAATGAGCGAAAAACACGGCATGATTGAACCGTATGCAGAAAACCAAGTCCGTTATGATGAAAATGGCGAAAAGCTTATTTCGTATGGCGTGTCGAGCTATGGTTATGACGTGCGCTGTGCTCGTGAATTTAAAGTCTTTACCAATGTTCATTCAGCAATTGTTGACCCTAAAAACTTTGACGATAAAAGCTTTATTGATATCGAATCAGACGTTTGTATCATTCCGCCAAACTCGTTTGCACTAGCACGTACAGTCGAATATTTCCGTATTCCACGTAATGTGTTAACCGTTTGTTTGGGTAAATCAACCTATGCGCGCTGCGGTATTATTGTCAATGTGACGCCTCTTGAACCAGAGTGGGAAGGTCACGTGACTTTAGAATTTTCGAATACAACCAACTTGCCTGCACGTATTTACGCGGGTGAAGGTGTCGCACAAATGTTGTTCTTTGAATCAGACGAAGTGTGTGAAACCTCTTATAAAGACCGTGGTGGTAAATACCAAGGTCAAACCGGTGTGACTTTACCGAAAGCTTAATCCTTCGAATTTAGTTTAAAAAAGCGGGCGAAGTAGCCCGCTTTTTTGTTGGGTCATTCATCGGAAAATAGACCATTCGGTGGGGAAGTTTTTGCAATTGAGTAATTATTCAGCATAATAAAAAGTTAAGTGACTGGTCTATCACAAGTCTCCATTTAAGGAATAAATGGACAATAACATCAAAGCCAGTTCTCAGGAATAAATATAAGAGAGATGCAGAGCATCTGATAAAAGGAAGGTCGAGATGACTCAATTCACCCAGGCTAAGTTATTCCGCCAGAGTTGCTTAGCAGCCGCAGTCAGCATGTTTGCTGCACCATCTGTTTATGCGCTTCAAGATTTATCAGATGAAGCACTTTCAGCCACAACGGGTGAAGGTGTTGCACTCACTTTAGAAAATTTCAAAATGGTCTTTCAAGGGCCAAATGACCGTTCTACGGCTTCTAGTTATGCGTCTGGTATGGTTGATCCAGGGAAAAGCGATACAGGTTTTATTCGGATTATTCCTACAGGTGAAAACTATGAACAATTAGGCCAGCGTGCTTACGATAAAATCTATAAAGCTGCATATGTTGATGCCTATCAGCAAGGCCGAGTTACGGGCTATAACGGTGTTTATGACTCCACTTTCTTAAGTTCTAAAAGCACCTATGAGACCAATAATGCTACACGTATTACCAATGAAACCATAGCAACATATTCAACAGAATATCGTGGCCGATTAGTACAGTCTTATCTTGAATCACCAACGATGAAGGCATATTACGATCAGCGTTATGCAGATTATTATGATGGTTCATCGTCTGGTTTGAAATTAGAAGATGATGGTACAACGAAAGAATCAATTACACCGTGGTTAAAAGAAAAGTCTCAAGCTGCTGCTTTAAAAAATACCTATGAAATGATTGAGTTACTATACGGTAACAATAGTACGGGTAATTTACCTACTGGGTCTACGTTTTATAAAAATTATGTCTCAGGAAAAATTACACGTTCAAATCTTATTGATCCAACAAAAGATGCTCAGTTAAATGCCAAAGCTGCAGAAACCCTCAATCAGTTGGCAACGGACTATGCCAAGCTTGAAGCTCAAAAGGCGAGTGATTCAGCATTAGCAACGGTGAAAAAAAATGCTGAAATTACAGCAAAACAAATTGCCTCGACTGCGACCGTATCGAGCCTCAGATCGAAAGCAGATGTATTTATATATGGCTTAGCCCTGTCCAATAGCAAAGATAAAAATGGAAAAAGTTCATTAGCAACGCGCTATACAGACCAAGGATTTAATTGGGGTACAGCAGAAAATCCATGGCTTTTCCATGCGGGAAATCAAGATGTTGAACAATTTGCGGCAAATAATAAAGGAAATGTTGGTTACTTAGCCATTGAGGCACCATTAAAGAAAATTGCAGCAGATGATGCATCTAACAACATCAAACTTGGTTTGTGGATGGATGTATTTTCACGGTCTTTAAATTCAAGTAATGTTGTTGATCCTATCACTGGTGCGCCCACCAGCGGCTTAGATAAAGACTATCGTTTACGGACTCAAATTGTTGCCAATGGCCTGAGTTTAAATGGTTCACAAGTTCGCATTTTCCAAACCCTGAAATCAACAAATACCAACTATAACCAAACTTTAGGTTTAGCCAGTTTAATTCGTATTAATACCAATGATCGTGCTGAGTCACTGAGTATCAATGATGGAGATTTGGATGCTCGCGGCATGCGTATCAGTACAGCTGCACGCTCTGAATTGGATGATGGAACAGCAGCGACACCAGCGATGGATCGTTCTGCAGCTCCAATCTTTCATGAAACTGAAGGTCTATATTTATATAGCCCAAATATCAATTTAGTTTTAGGCAATATGTATCAGCCCTTTATTGTGGGTTCAGAAGGTCGAAATATTATTTTGGAAGTGACACGTATTCCAAATGTACCTTCTATTTACAGTAAAATTTATACTTACTATACGGATATCGCTGGTAATACCACAGGTACATCGGGTTTAACTGCTGCAGACTTTAAAGGTTCAACCTGTAATGTCTATAGTTGTGGCACGGAGTTAAAAGCAAACTCTTCAGATGCGACAGCACTATATCAAGGACGTAATGCAACACACAGTAGCATTGCGATCGGTACAGTAGAGCGCTTGCCTGGTAATCTGTTGAATGCAAAAAGTACGGATACTGCGACAGGTGTGGTGTTTAAAGGTGTCAATGGACAAAGCACGAATTTAGGATCTGTTGCCATAGATGGCGTATTGATTCAGCACTTAAAAATAAGAACAACAGGGCTGTAGGAGAAATCACATGTATAAAATTTTATGCGCTGTTGTTTGTGCTGCACTGACACAAACTCATGCAGGTTTAGTGTCTATGGATAATAGGGAACTTACCGCTGCAACCGGTCAAGGCGGTGCAGATCTCAGTTGGACGCTTTCATTAAACCATCAATACGCCAATGATATGTCGAAAAACAACATTTCTATCATGGATGCGAATGGTAAAACTACTCAGGCTTTTTATGGATATCAATGTTCATCCAATGAATTTTGTCGTTTAGCACTTGCGCCCAATAATCATGTGGATGCGAATGGTAATAAGAAATGGTTGGTGTTTAAACAGTTTCAAGGAACGTTACAAATCGATCAATTTTCTTTAGATGGCGTGACGATCATCAATCGTGAAGGTAATCCACAAACGGCTATGCAGCTGACATTTTATGATAATAAACCATTAAAAATTAGAAATTTAGGTTTTGCTACCTTGGCAGTAGAAACAGGTACGACAGGTAAGGAGGGGTATGAAAATACCAGTACTTATACGACCTATACTGAAAAGAAAGCGGACGGAACGACAACAACTTTAGCAGTACCTGATTTTGATCGTGGTGCAGAACAAGGATTTATGGGTGTTAATGTGCATGGCAATATGCATATGAGTGGAAAGTTAAACATCTTCAGTTTTAACTGTACTGGAAATGGTGCAGGTCGCTGTTAATCAGCTGTGACTGAATATAAGGATATAGTGATGAAAAAAATAACAACTTTAACGGCACTCGCAACCAGTATTTTACTTGCTCAACATGCATATGCTTTTGAAGCGATGACCGATGAAAGCTTGGGTGCAGTTACGGGCCAAGATGGCATTTCTATTACCCATGAAGTTTCTAGAGTAAAAGTCGATCAGTTGAATTGGGTTGACCCGACCGACCAAAATAAGATGAAAATGGGTTTGCACAATGTACAAATAGATGGCGTTGGACAAAGTACCATTAGATCAAAATTAGATTTTGATGTGGGGACGACGGATGCAGGTGTAGGTATGCGTATTGCAGCCAGTGTCAGCCCATTTACGGCTGTTGCACAAAATATTATGCTGCTGTGTCAAGGTGCAACGTGCCAAACGCCTGCGCAAAACTTAGGTTCGCTTACGATTGCAACAACTTCACCTTTAAAAGTATTACTTGAAACCAGCAATGGTCTATTTAACCGTAATGATGCGGCTTATATGGAATTTCAATTGCAAAATGCCAGTATTAGTCATGGGATGAATGGACATAGCGTAACGTTAAAGGATTTTAACTTTAACTTTGCGGGTTCAGGTTATATGTATGTCGCAGCAGATGAAGGTATTGTCCTCACCACAAAATCAACGGGAAGCAAAGACCATACGATTAACCTTGGACGAGTAAAAGATACATCAGATGTTCATAGCTCACGTAGCGATGCCACAAACCCCGGCGTTAATATCGATCTACGTTACGGTACCGATGGTGGTGCACAGCGCAATTTAATTCGTATGGGAGCATCGGGTGCTGTCACTAATGCACGAGTGGCCTTAAATGCCAATCAAGACGGAATTAAAGATTTTGGTCTAGCAACGAAAGCTTCAGGATATGAGTCTGTTGGTTCAGGTGGTTTACATTTAGGAGTGCGCGCGGATTTTACTTCAAAGGATGATCCGAGTCTTGTTGCAGGTCAAGCACCGACAACCTTAGAAATTGGCCATACGGGTATTGGTAGTTATGCCATTGAATTTTCTAATTTAACGTCTTTAGTTGCTGATAAAAATGCCTATATTGATTTTGGCGATATTTATATCAATACCATTCAAGCCAAAAGCCTTGATTTTCTGGTAAATGATAAATTAAAAGCGACATTAGGCTTAACCAATAATGTTTTAACCCAGAATCTGTCAAATCAAACGGCGGGTGGAAATTTTGCACTTGTGGCGATTCGTGGTATGGATTTTCAGTCCATCGCGCGTACCGCACGATTTATTTCTGATAACTCAATTGCTGCAATTGCAAGTAATGACAACAGTTGGGGGATTGGTATCCCGATTTATAATATGAATGCCAATGTTGCATTATCAGAGAAAAAATACAGTTATAAAAATGCGGCTGAAAAATCAGGTATTGGCTATAACCTCGTGATGAGCACGGATGGTTATGGTGTTGATAAAAAAACAGGAACACCAAGTACGACCTCTATTATCTTGATCGATGGTAAAAAAGGCTTAAATGGCCAAGAAGTCAATTATTATGCAGGCTTGCGAAACATCAATGCGCTGATTCAATCTGATGGTGTGATTGGCTATGAAAATGACGGTATCTATGTACGTGCAGATAATTTATTGATTGCAGCCAATGCCGAGTTAGCGATTGGTCAACTTCCGGGTTCAACCTATAACTGTGCGACTACAGCTTCTGTCAAATGTGGGACAACAGTACCTTTAGATAATTTCTCTAAACGTGATGATGTGTTGACGAATATTGCGTTTAAGCTCGATGGTAAGGGGGAGCTATTTATAGTACCGGGTCTAAATGACAGTGCAGAAAATAATTATTTGTCTTTCCGTGGAAGCTTTGAATTTAAAGCCTTAACAGATGCTGAAAAGAAAGATCAAAAAGTTATGGGAAGCTATTTAAGTTTGATGAATGAAGATGTAAATGCCAGCGGTGTTGTTTCAGCTTCAAGTATTAATATTAATAAAATGCAGGGCGATCTAGGTTTTGATGCTCGAATTAAAATGAAACAAGATTCGGTAGAGTTTGATAATCAGGTTAAATTCAATCCAACCAATAATATGTCTAAAGCATTTCGCGCAGAAGTATCGATGTTAACAAATGGCAATATGCAGAAGATGGCGGATATTGCCCTAACAGGTGGAACAATGCGAAGTACGATGGGGATTACTCCACGCTAATAATATTAAATCAATAACAAATAAATAAAATAACGAACAGGGAATTTGTTATGAAAAAGAAGTTAATCAGAGGTTTGATATTCTCGACATTTGCGATGAGTAGCTTATCTCATGCAATGATGGCTTTAGATGATGAAAGCTTATCAAAAGTTGATGGTCAAGCTTTACTCTCCATGGAATATACGCAGGGGTATAATTCTGTGGATGAGAGTGGACAAGCCGTAGACCAATCCAATGTCGGCTTTTATAAACTTGGTTTGGAAGCTGAAATGGAGCTCAATGCCAATATTAAAAAGCTGCAATTGGGTTGTGGTGGTGCAAATGGCCCAGGTGCTTGTGATATTGATATCGATCATATTTCACTGAGTGGATTGCCTGCAAATAGCAATTATACGTCGGATGAACGTGCGGCAACTTCTGCTTTGTTGACCAATCCTTTTATCGAAATTGCAATTAAAGATCCCAAATCAGCTGCAACTCGTGAAGTGATGGGCTTTCGTCTGAGCGCTGAAAAAATTTCTGGGTTAATGACATTAGGTACAGAAAATAGTAATACACCCAATGGTATCAACACCTTTAGTGGGTATATGAAAACCAAAGCGTCTGCGGGTGTTGCAACAACTGCCGAGCGTGTGATGGACTATGCTTCTACGCAGCAATACATTGAAGGGGCTGTTAAGGGGACATTATTTGGTGCTGAAGTTGATCTACCGCTTCACTACAAATCAGATAATTATTCCTTTAATTTAAAATCAACCACAGCACCTTTTACAATTCCAGCCACTGTCGTGAGCGGGAATAGAATTAAGGATAATATTGCGGTATTAAAAGGCACAGGTACAGTTGATCGTCTAGATTTTAGTGGTCCATTAGAAGCTCAGATCTCTCTACTTGGGTTAAATATTAATTTGAATAAAGACGTAACAGGCTATCTTACTGGACTACAAACCGATATTACGGTAAATCAAAGTTTAGGTTTGATCCATGCACTTTATCTAAATAACCCTGCTTCGTTATCCTTACAAGCTCAAAAAATACTCTGGCCTGGTGCTGCAGTTGCAGCAGAAAGAGGTTGGTGGTTGGCGATGGAAGATGAGGTCGATTTGGGGAGTATTACACCTTCAGATAAAGTGGCGATTACGGATGAAGTGTTGAAACAAACGATCGCTGGAATTAACCATGACTTAAGTACCAATGTTCGTAATTGTGGAGATTTAATCTTTGGTTGTGTTGCAGGTTCGGCTTTAGATGTTAAAGAAATTAAAAACCCGTCATTAATTGATTTCCCATTAAACAATTTAAAACTTTCTGGACAGGAGTTTCGTTCTAACTGCTTCGGCGGGCTGAAATTCTGTTAAGGCTTAAAGTATTTAATATAAAAAAATCCCGCACTTAGCGGGATTTTTTTATATTTAGCGCAAATTATTTTGCAATTTTCGCTAAAAGGTCTTCTTTACTGAGGTTGCTTGATTCTTCATCACGGCGACCTTTGTACTCAAATGTACCAGCATCCAAACCTTTCTCACCAATAACGATACGGTGTGGAATACCTGTTAACTCGATATCAGAGAATTTAACACCTGGACGTTCATTACGATCATCTAGAAGAACATCATAACCAGCAGCAGTTAATTCTGCATACAGTGCTTCAGCTGCTTCTAACGTGCGCGGTGATTTATGCGCATTCATTGGCACAATAGCAACTTCGAAAGGAGCAATTGCAGACGGCCAAATAATCCCTTTGTCATCGAAGTTTTGTTCAATTGCAGAAGCAACAACACGGGTTACACCAATACCATAGCAACCCATAGTCACAACGAGAGGTTTGCCGTCTTCACCTAAGACTTTACAGCCAAGTGCTTCAGAGTATTTTTGACCCAACTGGAAGATATGACCAACTTCGATACCACGTTTAATCAAGATTGTACCTTGACCGTCTGGAGAAGGGTCACCTTCAACAACATTACGTAGGTCATAAACTTCGGTGTATTGTGCATCACGTTCCCAGTTTACACCTACAGCATGTTTATCGACTTGGTTTGCACCAGCAACAAAGTCTGAAAGTACAGACGCTGCACGGTCAACAATAACTGTAATGCCTTTTTGGGTTAAGCCTTGAGGGCCACAGAAACCAGCCGTTAAACCTAAGTCAGCCAATTGTGCTTCAGTTGCAAAGGCCAATGGAGCAGCAATTAATGGGTGTTTTTCAGCTTTAATTTCATTCAGTTCATGGTCGCCACGTAGGAATAAGGCAACCACTGGCGCAGCTTTACCTTCTTCAGCAACACCTTGAACCAACAATGCTTTTACAGATTGAGCAGGTTTTGATTTAAGGAATTCAGAAACATCAGCTATGGTTTTTTGATTTGGTGTATCAATAATTTCAAGTGCTTTAGTCGGAGCAGCACGTTCACCAACTAGTACGGCTTCAGCCATTTCTACGTTAGCAGCATAATCTGACTCTGTAGAGAATGCGATGTCATCTTCACCGCTAGAAGCAAGTACGTGGAATTCATGAGAACCCGAACCACCAATTGAACCTGTATCCGCTTGAACTGGACGGAAATTTAAACCTAAACGCGTGAAAATCTTGCAGTAAGCTGCATACATGTTGTCATAGGTTTCTTGTAAAGAGGCTTGGTCAACATGGAAAGAATAGGCATCTTTCATGATGAATTCACGTGAACGCATCACACCGAAACGAGGGCGGATTTCGTCACGGAATTTGGTTTGTACTTGGTAGAAGTTTGCAGGCAATTGCTTATAGCTTTTCAACTCATTGCGAGCAAGATCTGTAATCACTTCTTCATGTGTAGGGCCAAGTACAAAGTCATTGTTATGACGGTCTTTAAAACGTAAAAGTTCTGGACCATATTGTACGAAACGACCTGATTCTTCCCATAAAGATGCAGGTTGAGTGACAGGCATCAGGACTTGAAGTGAACCAGCACGATCCATCTCTTCGCGGATAATCGCTTCAACTTTATTTAATACGCGAACGCCCATCGGCAGCCAAGTGTATAAACCTGAAGCCAATTTACGAATCATCCCGGCACGAAGCATAAGCTGATGTGAAATAACTTCAGCATCGTTTGGGGTTTCTCTTAACGTTGCAAATAAAAAGCGACTCGCGCGCATGGAAACTGTCCTAAAAAATTAAGCGTTAAAGTGGAGAGTATACAATAAAAAATGAGGTGAACATTTTCCAAAGTCACCTCATTTTAGATTTTGTCATTATGACATGATTTTTTTGGCCTGACGTGCAAGGAAGTTTCGGAAATCATCCAAATAGGTAAAAATCACTGGAACAACCACGAGTGTCAGTAAGGTAGAGGTAATCACACCACCAATCACGGCATGTGCCATTGGCGCGCTTTGTTCACCGCCTTCACCCAGACCAAGTGCAAGCGGAACCATACCCATCACCATTGCGCTGGTGGTCATTAAAATGGGGCGTAAACGGGTTTTACCTGCTTCAATAATCGCTTCATAACGATTTACCCCATGATCCATGGCTTTTTTAATAAAGTCGATGAGTAGAATTGCGTTCTTTGTCACCAAGCCCATGAGCATAATAATCCCGATAATGGAAAAGAGGTTCATGGTTGAATTAAATAAGAATAGGGCTAAGAACACCCCAATCAATGATAAGGGCAATGACGCCATAATGGCTGCAGGGTGAATGAAGCTATTAAATTGTGAACCCAAAACAATATAAATAAACACAATAGAGAGCGTAATCGCTGTCATTGCATAACCCGCTGATTCAGCCATATCTTTATTGGCACCTTGCGTGACAAAACTATAACCCGGTGGCAAGTCGAAATTTTTCTCAATCTCATTGATTTCGGCTCCAATATCACCCGCGGGACGACCTGCCGTGTTGGCTTCAACCATCACTTCACGTGCCAGATCACGACGGTTAATTTGTGAAGCACCGAGTGTTTCTTCAAAGCTAGCCACACTTGCCAATGGAACCAAGATAGGTAAGCCTGTGGCATCGGTTTTTTGCGATGTGATGTACATGCTTTGAATGTCTGTTGGTAGTCGACGCTGATCTTCAGTGAGACGTAAATTTACATCATAGGTTTCGCCTTTATCATCCTTCCACGTTGTTACATTATCCCCCGCAAGAAGAGGGCGTAACACATTGGCGATCTGATTGACGGATAAACCTAAATCACTGGCTAAAACGCGATTGATATGTACACCTAGCGTCGGTTTAGGTTCTTTAAGCGAGCTTTCTAAGTCGACAATACCTTCGACTTTGGCAACTTCAACCAAGAATCGATCTGAAATGCGTTGTAACTCATCTAAGTCTGGTCCTTTAATCGAGATCATGACCGGCTTTTGACCGCCCGAAACTGTTTCATCAGCTGAGGCAATCGAGGTAATAGTAATTCCTGCCACATGTTTTAAACGGGTACGGAATTCATTGTTGAGATCCGTTAAGGTTTGACTACGCTCTGTACGTGGTGAAACGGTGACACGAATGCTGGCATGGTTTTTACCGCGATCAGTGGCACTATTAATGGCACCATAAGTGGCTTTGACTTCTGGATGCTGGCGAATGATACGATCGACTTGCTTAAGCTTCGCCTGTGAATATTCAAGGGTTGCATCAACGGGTGTTTCAAATTTGATCCGAATTTCACCTTTGTCTGGTACCGGTACAAATTCGGTTCCGATCAGTTTGGATAAACCCAATGCACCAAATAATGATGCGACGGCGATTAAAAGGGTGATGAGACGGAACTTTAAAGCAAGCTTGAGTAATTTTTCATAATGATGGCTTAAGTTATCGAGCTTGCCCGAAATCCAGTTAAAAAAGCGTTTGATTTTGCCGGGCTTTTTATTTGGATCGTGGCGTTCTGCCCAGTGAGCAGACAACATCGGGTCAAGGGTGAAACTCACAAACATCGAAATCAGTACAGCGGTACTAACGGTTACACCGAATTGATAGAAGAAACGCCCAATAATACCGCCCATAAATGCCACAGGTAAAAATACCGCGACAATGGTCAAGGTCGTGGCCAATACAGCTAAACCAATTTCTTTCGTGCCGTCGAGTGCGGCGGTGACATGGTCTTTGCCCATATCGGCATGGCGGACAATATTTTCACGAACCACAATGGCATCATCAATGAGTAGACCGATACTCAGCGAGAGAGCCAGTAGGGTCATCATGTTGATGGTAAAACCAAAAATCCAAACAAAGGTGAGGGTGCCCAGTAGCGAAATCGGTAGGGTTAAACCTGTAATAGCTGTCGAACGAAATGAACCGAGAAATAGCAAAACAATGAAGACTGCAAGTACAGCACCTTCAATAATGGTACGTGCCACATCTTTAATGCTGCCACGAATACCTTTAGATGAATCAACCACAATTTCTGCCGTCGTGCCTTGTGGTAATTGCTGTTGAATTTTACTTAAAGTTTTACGGGTATTATCAACCACCTCAATCACATTAGAGTCCGAACTTCGCAGAATGTCGACAGCAACGGCTGTTTTACCATTCAGATAGGCACTCGACTCCATTTCGGCTTGGCTATCTTCTATCTCGGCAATTTGTTTGAGATAAATCGGCGCGCTATTTTTATTGGCAACCACTAAATCTCCAAAAGAATTTGGGTGAATAACCCGAGATTTAATTTCGACCACCAATTCTGAGTTCTTTTGTTTTAAGGTTCCTCCCGGAACTTCAATATTTTCAGATTTTAGGGTGTTTATAACTTGATCGATCCCAATCCCGAAACTTTGTAATTTTTGCGGATTTACTTGTATTCGAATTTGTCGCTGCGCATCGCCCAATAAATTGACCGTACCTACACCGGGAACTGTTCTGAGCTGTGGCACAATCCGTTGATTGAGATAGGAACTCAAATCACGTAAAGACATATCCTTTGATTCAAAAACAATCGACATAATCGCACTGGCAGTAGGGTCGTAGCGTTCTACAATGGGGTCATCAATTTCATCACGAAATTGTGCGGTTACCGGTGCAATTTTATCTCGAATATCCTGTGCAGCTACAGAGGATGAGACGTCTAGATTAAATTCGACAATGACCGTGGATAAACCTTCACTGGACTGTGAAATGACTTGCTTAAGGCCTGAAATCGTATTGATCTGATCTTCAAGTTTCTTGGTGATCTCAGATTCGACAGACTCAGGAGAAGCACCCGGATAGTTGGTGTAGACTACAACAAAAGGGAAGTCGACATCAGGAAACTCTTCAACACCCATACGTTGCCAAGAAGCGAGTCCTAGCACCATCAGACAGAACATCATCATGATGGTGAAAACAGGATATTTCACACTAATTCGGGTTAACCACATAACAACTGTCCTGCCTTATTCTTTTAATTTTGGCTGATACTTACATCTTGTTTGATATCTGAATCATTAAATTTAATTCGGCTGATCAGATCACTATTTTGTAAGCCCTGAACAATCGCGGTGTTATTGCTATAACTCTGATTCAAAATTTGTACAGGCACTTTGGCAATTTTATTTTGACGTATGACCCAGACATAAGGTTGGTCTTTTAGACTTTGAATGGAATCGAGTGGAATTTTTTGGCCTGAAATATTATCTGTACCTAAAATGTGACCTTCGACAAAAGCACCAATACTTAATGATGTAATGGTTTCATTTGGGGCTGCAAAAAATTCAATTTGGCGACTTGCTTGATCAGCAATCGGTGAAATCCGACTGATTTGTGCAGTGAGTAAATTGCTATTGCCTTGGATGTTATATTCAATTTTTTGTCCAATTTTCAGTGCAGCTTGCTGATCACTTGGTAATTTGGCTTGAATTTCTAATTGGTCTGGATTGACGATTTCAAAAAGGGTTTGTCCGGCAGCAACCGTTTGTCCCGGTTCAACATCACGTTTGGTAATCACGCCTTGGATAGGACTATAAATGGTGCCGTCTTGATTGGCTTTACGTGCAATATCGACATTGGCTTGTTGGGCACGAACATTTTCCATTTGAGCTTGGTAATCGACACGACTTTGTTCAAACTCTACTTTGGAAATAAAGCCTTGATTCAGCAAACGCTGTTTGCGCTCCATCATTAGTTTGGCTTGATTGGCTTGAGCTTGCGTGGATGCGAGGTTCGCTTGAGATTGAGCAAGACGTGCTGCGTTGTCTTGATTATTTAAATGCACCAATACTTGGCCTTTGCTGACACGTTGTCCGACCTCTGCATTAACATTGGTTGCAGTCGCAGTGACTTGGGCTTGAATACTGCTCTGATTGACCGCCCGAATGGTGCCTGTAAATGCAGTTTTGGAAATTGCGTTGCCTTGTTCGATCGTGACCAGATCTTGTTGAATCAATTCAATCTTATTTTCTGGTTTTACACTTTGCTGCGAATCTTCTTTTTGACATGCAGCCAAAGTCAGGCTTATGCAAAGCAGGCTAAGCTTTAAAAATGGGGATGATTGCTGTGCAGATTGCATAATGGTCCTTATATCAGCGGTCTACAAAAGCAATTGAATAACAAGTTTATTCCATCGCTTTTAAACGCGTAATAATTCTGTCGTATTCAGCTTCTGTATTTCGATAGCGAGTTTGTAACGATTGAATGTATTCTTTTTTCGCTACCATATTTTTTTGATTATTATCCAACATTGTTTTTAATTTTGCCGGAACGGTTTCACCTTTTCGAAAATGTTCACGTTCTTGGCGAACAAATAATACACGATCATTTTGTAATTGTTTTAATTGTTCTTGTTCAAACACGATCTGTTTACGTATACCCGTCAGTGCATCACGCTTTTTAATGGCCGCAGTTCGGCTATTGGTATAGGCTTTTTTAAGTTTGATATCTGATGCTTGCTGACGTGCTTGAGCAGCACGCTGAGGAGCTTGTCTAACGTCAGCTTCAGCATTGTAGGGGCGGTTACGTTTAATCACTTGCATATTTTGATCAAGTGCTTCATAACCATAGCGGATGTGATTTGGTGTCACATTGGTACTGATGTTTGCTACACCTTTATTGTCATAGTAGCGATACCAAGTCGCCTTTTGTGGTTGCTGCATATTGTTTGGTGCAGCAAATAAAAGCGGGGTATAAGCCAGTAAACAAGTCGTCAGGATGACTTTTTTTGAGAAATGTTTAAGGCCAATCAAGTGAATTTTTTTTGTAAGCGGACTCAACCTTGTACTCCCCAGTTTAAAGTTGACTAAATTACTTATTTTAAAGTAATAATCTTGCTATAATATGCTTAATTAAGACAATTAAATACTATTCCAAGTTAAAAAAAAATCGTTGGTCATCGGAAAGTGTGAAGCAGTTAATAAAAACAAGAAATCTTGTGTGTTTGCGCAGAAAATGTTCATTGAAAACGCAAGTAAAGATATGTTAAAAATGTTCACAACTTGTAAATAATAATGCTGCTAACTTAATTGTTTGTACATCCTCAATGGGTAGGGTCAATAAATGGACGATAAATTCCAAAATCTAAAAGTCATGGTAATTGATGATTCAAAAACCATTCGTCGTACGGCCGAAACGCTGCTTCAGCGTGAAGGATGTGAAGTCGTCACTGCTGTAGATGGTTTTGAAGCACTTTCAAAAATTGCAGATGCGAATCCAGATATCGTATTTGTCGATATTATGATGCCACGTCTTGATGGCTATCAAACTTGTGCCCTGATTAAAAACTCTCAAAATTATCAAAATATTCCTGTGATTATGCTTTCAAGTAAAGACGGTTTATTTGATCAGGCGAAGGGTCGTGTTGTGGGTTCGGATGAATACTTAACGAAGCCATTCAGTAAAGATGAATTGCTGAATGCAATCCGTAATCACGTTACAGCTTAATTAGATTTTTTATTTTTTGGGGAAAAAGCATGGCACGTATCCTAATCGTTGATGATTCACCAACAGAAACATTCCGTTTTAAAGAAATTTTAGGTAAACACGGATTTGAAGTGATTGAAGCTTCAAATGGGGCAGATGGGGTGACGATGGCTCAAGCTGAGTTACCTGATTTGGTCTTGATGGATGTGGTAATGCCGGGTGTGAATGGATTCCAAGCAACACGTCAAATTGCACGTGGTGCGACCACCAAACATATTCCGATTGTCATTGTAAGTACCAAAGATCAGGCAACTGACCGTGTTTGGGGTAAACGCCAAGGTGCTTCTGATTATCTAACTAAACCTGTAGACGAAAAACAATTAATTGATGTGATTAAGCAACACCTCAATGCAGGATAAAGCTCTATGGCAGCAAATGGATTTATCGAATTACTTCGAATCGCAAAACGAGGAAACAAAAACTACGTTTCCACTGAAAATGAAGTAAACCGATGGTCAGGCATTGCTTTTGAGATGATGGGGCAATATTACGTTGCTCCTTTAGGTGAAGTAGCTGAAGTGATCTACCCACCAAAATATACGCCAGTTCCCAACACCCAACCTTGGGTGATGGGATTAGCCAATATTCGGGGACGCTTACTTTCTTTGTCTGACCTAGCACAATATATAACCGGTCATCGAAGTAGTTTTTCACCCACTCAAAAAGTTTTATGTATTAGTCATAATGACCATTATGTCGGTTTGGTAGTCGATCAAGTTTTGGGTATTCAACACTTTAATAAGAAAAGTTATTTTTCTAAACATAATGAGTTGGATCGAAATTTACAGGAATATTGTCAGGGGTATTTCCACCAGCATAACCAGCAGTGGAATGTATTTCTCTTCAGTCGTTTACTGCAAAATCCCAAATACATGAACGCATCTATAAAATTTATAAATTAATTGTCGCGCACGAACGAAAGAAGGCGTAATCGGGGAGAAGCTGAATGGGCTTTAAACTTAAAAAGAAAAATACGGGTGAAAGCACCAGTGGTCGTAAAGGCGGTAATGCTTTTCTGGCAAAACTGCAATCACAGACAGATCAATTATCTCGAGTTTTTGGTGATAGTGAAAAATCCAAACCATTTATTTATGGTGCGATTGGTTCATTAGTACTGGCAACGATCATTTTATTATACCTATTCTATAGCGTTCCTCGCGGTAACCAATTAACGCAAAGTTTGGGTGAACTCCGTCTTCTTTCGCAAACAATTTCGCGTCAAGCAACTGAGGCAACTGCTTCAGGTACTGAAGATGCAATGAAAAAATTAATTGCTTCTCAAGATTCGTTCAAAGAAAACTTAGAAACTGTAAAAGATATTCATGCAAATACCGATGCGCTGAAATCTGTAGATACGCAGTGGGCTGAAGTTTCAAAAAGTATTGACTTGATTACTTCGCAGCAAAAAATCATTAACAAGTTATATGACACGAACATCGCGATTGGTGAAACCATTCCGGGGATTCAGGCGGAATATAACTTGATGGTCGACCAAATGGCACGTCAAGACATGCCTTCGAACCAGGTGGTGATTGCGAAAAACCAAGTATTCATTGCAGAACGTATTTTACGTTCGATCAGTTCGGTGCTTTCAGGTTCTGACAGTTCACGTGAGTCTGCAGATGACTTCAGTGCCGATACTGAAACCTTTGGTTTGTACTTAAATGCCCAATTGGATGGTAGTACAGAGCTTGGTGTACAACGTATTGAAAGCCCTGAATTACGTGAGTCACTTGAAGGTATTAAAGCTGAATATGATGACGTATTGAAATCAGCGGCTGCGACGATTTTGAAAAACTCAACGCAAATTGTGAACGTACGTAAAGCATCTTCACAAATTTTTGCTGAGTCAGACAAATTATTGGGTAACCTAAATCAATTGTCTTCTAGCACAGGTTTAAAAACTATTTTACCTGCGGTACTGTTGATTCTTGCATTAACTGCCTTCTTGATCTGTGTATTCAAACTTCTTTCTTTACGTGGTCAATCGGATAAATTCCGTGTAACCCGTCTTCAAGAAGAATATGACCGTAACCAGAACGCGATTTTACGTTTACTCGATGAAATTGCCGATCTTGCAGACGGTGACTTACGTTCGTATGCGACGGTATCTGAAGACTTTACGGGTGCGATTGCCGACTCGATTAACTTCGCAATCGACCAATTACGTGATCTTGTATCGCGTATTACAGAAACTTCTCAAGAAGTTGCGCAATATACCGCGAATACGCAGGGTATTACCAACCAGCTTGCAGAAGCATCTGAACATCAGGCGCAAGAGATTGCTGGTGCATCTGCTGCGATTAACGAAATGGCAATGTCGATTGACCAAGTATCGTCGAACGCTGAAGAATCAGCTGTCGTAGCTGAACGTTCTGTACAAATTGCTGCAAACGGTGCAGATGTCGTAAACCGTTCAATTGAAGGTATGGACACGATTCGTGAACAGATTCAGGAAACTTCAAAACGTATTAAACGTTTGGGTGAGTCTTCTCAAGAGATTGGTAACATTGTCGCACTGATTAACGATATTGCCGACCAAACGAACATCTTGGCATTAAACGCAGCAATTCAGGCGTCGATGGCGGGTGAAGCAGGTCGTGGTTTCGCCGTGGTAGCGGATGAGGTACAGCGTCTTGCGGAACGTTCAGCATCTGCAACCAAACAGATTGAAGGCTTGGTAAAAACCATTCAAACGGATACCAACGAAGCCGTAATTTCGATGGAACAAACGACTTCGGAAGTAGTACGTGGTGCGAACTTATCTAAAGATGCCGGCGTAGCACTGGATGAAATTCAGTCTGTATCGGGTAACTTGGCGAAACTGATTGCAAACATTTCGGATGCTGCAAAACTTCAGTCTGCTTCTGCAGGTCATATTGCGACAACGATGAACGTTGTACAAGAAATTACCTCGCAAACCACCAGTGCAACATTTGATACTGCGCGTTCGGTATCTGAATTGGCGAACATGGCTGAATCATTACGTGAATCTGTATCTGACTTTAAACTCCCAGAGTAAGTCAGGCGCAAACCTGCAGTACCTTAGCTACGGCTAGGGTACTGCACCGATTACAGATAACACATCGATAAGATGAACTTAACGTCACAGTTAAGTCTTAGGTGATGGTTACAATTAAGTTTGAGCAACCTTCTTGGTGGCAAAACATAAGAAGCCTTAGCTATGAAAGAAATATTAAAAAATTTAGTTGAAACAACTACGCTTCCTGAAGATAGTTATCTTGATCAAGATGCAGAAATTTTAGAGATTTTTGTTGAAGAAATAGAAGAAATCTTTGAAGAACTGGCGGGTTTATTTACAACTTGGTTGGAAAATCCACAAGATAAAGACACTTTAACGACGATTCGTCGTCATTTCCATACACTGAAAGGTTCAGGTCGTATGGTTGGGGCAAAATCGGCGGGTGAAACTGCATGGGCAGTTGAAGATACGCTGAACCGTGTCATTGCGGGTTCAGTACAGTTAACGCCGACCGTTCAAAAGTTTGCACAAACAGTTTTAAATGTTTATCAATATAAGCTCTATCCACGGTTTAAAAATGTTGCCGAATTGGATGTTGACTTACGTCCATTGGTTTTAATGGGGCAACAATTACAACAAAATATTAGCCTTGAGCCTGCACTCGAAGAATTATTAAAACTGGCAGATCAATTAAAATCTGAAGATGGTGTCACTGGTTTAGAACTGACTGATGTTGAAGCTACAGCGTCTGTAGAAGTGCTTGAAAGCACAATTGATGCGGTTGTTGAATCAGAACCTGCTCCTGAACAAGTGGATGCAGATGCATCACTGGTCGAAGAGACAGTGAGCATTTTTATTGAAGAAGCTGAAGAACATCTACAAACGATTGATCAGTTCCTCCAATCTGATGACAGTAAATCACAAGATTATAATGGCTTGATTCGCGCGCTACACACCTTGCGTGGTAGTTCGTCGATGGCGCAAATCGAAGAGATTTTTGAAGCCAGTTCAAAAGTTGAAAACTTATTCAAAACCTTATTACAAGACGAAATCGTATCGAGCTCGAAAGAAACTGCTTTATTGATTCAATATGCTGAATTTGTTCGTGATTATTTGCACGTGCTGCGTTCAGGGGATAAGGCAAATCTTACATCTATTTATGAAACCTTCAAAGCTGCTTGGGATGATTATGGTTTTGCTAGCCAAGATCAATTGGCGCCTGAAGATAATCCGCAAGGTTTGGTTTCTAAACTAATCGAATTAAATATTGATCAGTTATTAGATGCTGAATTTGAGTTTGATAAACGTGCCCTTGCTGAATTCCCAGACTATATTCAACAGCTTAGTCAACAAGCTTTAGAGTTGATTGAACATACGGATAATCGTGCGTCTGTTGGAATCCATGATTTCACAACTCAACTGCGTGCAGCATATCAGTCTTTAGTTGAAAAGCCTGAATTACTCCATGCTGATTATGGCTATGAGTTATTTGCGCAAGCACATCAGGAGTTTATTCACTTATTTGACACTTTAGCTGCGGGTCAGCGTGTGGTGTTAAGTGAAGATGTTCAACGTTTCTTAAATGAGCTGACTGCATTTGTTCAACAAGACATTGAAGCAGTTGCAGCGACGACAACACCAGAAGCCCATGTAGTTGCTGAACCTGTTGCCACTGTAGAAGATAAAGCCGCTGTTCCAAATACAACAGCAGTAGACTTTGCACAATTAAGTCAGCGTATTCAACTTGATCATCAACAGATGCAAGCGGTGGATGCGAATAATGACTTTGATGAAGATCTTTTAGGGATCTTTATTGAAGAGGCAGAAGAATTATTGGTGGGGATTGATCAAGACCTCAGTACTTGGACACGTGATCAGACCAATACTTCAGCTTTGAATAATTTAATGCGTTATTTGCATACCCTAAAAGGTGGTGCAAATATGATTGCCGCATCTCATGTGGGTTTAATTTCGCATGAATTAGAATCGATTTATGAGCGCATTATTCGTCAGCAAATTTCGATTACGCCTGCGTTAATTCAAATTATTCGTTTAGTGCAGGATGATATTTCAGATCGTATTCAAACCATTCGTGACCAAGGGATCGACTACCCAGCGAATAATGTGATCGATATTCTCAAGAATATTCAGTCAATTGTGGCAGGAGAGCGTTCAGAAGCTGTTGCATTGGCTTCGGCCCCTATTTCTGCTGAAACTGAACAAACAGCAGTAGAACCAGATGTATCGGTGTCAGAGCCGATGGATGTTGCTGAAGACACTGCAGAAGCAGTGGTTGAAGCTCAAACGACTGCTCACACTGAGTCTGCTGTTGAACATCTTGAACATGCGGTTGCTGAACATGTTGAGCATCCAGATGACGATCTACGTTCTGTCATGGAAGAAACCTTCCTTGAAGAGTCTGAGGAAATTCTTGAACAAGCCGTTCAATTATTAAATCAATGGACTGAACAACGTAGTGACCGTAACGTATTGCTTCAATTACAACGTGCTGCCCACAGTATTAAGGGTGGTGCGCGTATGGTTGAAAATGAACCTGTTGCCGCAATTGCGTATCAACTTGAGACGACGTTTGAGCATTTCGCGGTTCATCATTTCAACTCAAATGCATATGACGGCTTACTCAAAACGACGTTGGCATGGTTAAAAGAAGCGATCTTCAACCACGACTATAGTAATTTTGATAGCATCAAATTGAGCCTAGAATCCATTCAGTATGTGGATGTTACGGTTCAATTGCCAAACCGTGTTGCAGAATTAGAACAAGGTATTGTCAGTAAAGGCTTTGAATTTATTCAAGGTGATGGTGTTGAACCTCCATCTATGTTGGGTGAATGGTCTGAAGCTAATTCTTCTGATAACAGTAATGAGATGATTCGTATCTCGGCTGATCTCGTCGAGAAGATGATTGACTTATCAGGCGAAAACTCGATTAACCGTTCACGTATTGAGATGGACTTAGGTCAGCTAGGCAATACCTTGAATGAAATGGAGTTAGCAATTAAGCGACTTGCTGACCAGTTACGTCGAATGGATGGTGAGCTTGAGTCACAAATTATTGCCAAACATGGTTCTGAAAATTCACGCTATGCGGATTTCGACCCATTGGAGATGGACCAATATTCATCGATTAACCAATTGTCAAAATCTCTAGCCGAATCTGCGTCGGATTTGGTTGACTTCAAGAGTACTTTGGCAGAAAAAATCCGTGATGCGGAAGGTTTGTTATTACAACAATCACGTATTCAGTCAGAAATTCAAGAAAGTCTGATGCGTACCCGTTTGGTGCCATTTGATCGTTTGTTACCACGTTTACAACGTATTGTGCGTCAAACCTCTTCGACCTTGAACCGTCCTGCAGAATTGATTGTTCAAAATACAGAAGGTGAATTGGACCGTACGATCTTAGAGCGTTTGGTGACACCATTTGAACATATGCTGCGTAATGCGGTCGACCATGGTTTAGAAGATCCTGCTGACCGTTTGGCTTTGAAAAAGCCAGAAGTGGGTAGCATTGTCTTGAATATTAGTCGTCAGGGTACCGATGTGCTGGTGTCTTTCAGTGATGATGGTAAAGGGATTGATGAAGCCAAGATTAAAGACAAAGCCTTAAAACTTGGTTTAATCAAAGCAGATCAGTTCCTCGATAAACAAGAAATCTTGCAATTGATCTTCCATCCAGGTTTCTCAACGGCACAAGCGGTAACGCAAATTTCGGGTCGTGGTGTTGGTCTGGATGTGGTGCAAAGTGAAATTAAAGCCTTGGGTGGTCATGTTTCCGTTGAGTCTGAGTTAGGTAAAGGGACGACCTTTACCATTCGTGTACCAACGACGGTAGCCGTCAGCGATGCCTTGATGGTGAAAGCCGGCGATCAACAATACGCAATTTCGTTAGCGCAAATTGAACGTATTGTCCGTATTGCACCGACGGCACTCGAAACTTACTTCAATAGTAAGGATGACGTGTTTAAAATTGACAACACCAATTACAAACTACGTTATCTATCAGAGTTTGTGGGTAATCAGCCAATTCCACGTTTAAATAATGTCGGTCATTCATTGCCTGTATTGCTAATAAAAGGCAACAGTGGTCAAACCATTGCTTTATTGGTCGATCAGTTGGTGGGTTCACGTTCTCAAATCGTGGTGAAACCAATTGGTCAACAATTTACCAGTGTGGCCGCGATTGCAGGTGCCACGATTCTAGGTGATGGTCATGTATGTTTGATTTTGGATGGGCAAAATATTGCACGTCAAATTCAAACTACGCAGCGTGTTAAACATTCAGCTGAACAGCGTGATTTGGGCCGTCAATCCAATGCACGTCGTTTAGTGATGATTGTCGATGACTCGGTGACAGTACGTAAGGTGACTTCACGCTTACTTGAACGTCAAGGTTATGACATCGTGACCGCGAAAGATGGTGTAGATGCAATTGAGCAGCTTGAAAATGTCCGTCCAGACTTGATGCTACTCGATATTGAAATGCCACGTATGGATGGTTTCGAAGTGACAAACTTAGTCCGTCACCACGACATTCACCGTGACTTGCCAATCATTATGATTACATCGCGTACAGGTGAAAAACATCGTGAGCGTGCATTTAGCTTAGGTGTGACTCACTATATGGGTAAACCATTCCAAGAAGCTGAATTGCTTGCCAATATTGAAGCTTTAATTGCAGAAAAGCAGGGGTAATCTATGAGCCAAAATACTGTTTCTCAGGTTGTCAGCGATAAAGTTGATCAGCAGGAACTGCAACATCTCATTACGGTTTCTACCGGTTTTATCGATGCTTATATCATTGATTGTCATGGTAAAGAGCCAATGTTGTTACCACAAAATATTGTTCTTTCAGCGCTCGATAGTGCAACCAATGTTCCTTTTGTTGAATGGCATGAATTGAAATTGCCTGTTTTCTCAGTCAATGATCCTGCAAAAAATCAGGGTGTGGCTTTGGTCATTGAAGGGGATGATGTTGGACAGCGTTTTGCACTGATGTGTAATGAGATGCCGAAAACCATTCGTTTGCGTATTTCTGAAGTGGTTGATGAAGAAAAAGCCGTGAAAGACGCCAATATTTTCCAATATGTACGCATGGCCGATCAGGTATTTCATATTCCAAATTTAGCCAATATTCAAAACAGCATTGGGCTTCAAGCGGCTTAATATTTGCAAAAACGAGATATAAAAAAAGGAACTCAATGGAGTTCCTTTTTTTGACTATGTGGGGAATATTTAAGCCAACAGGTTTTCTAAAATCTTTTCGTAAATTTCAGAAAGTGGCTCCAATTCTTCCACATTGACGTGTTCGTTGATTTGGTGAATCGTGGCATTTAAAACACCCAGTTCAAGCACCTGCGCACCTGTAGGCGCAATGAATCGACCATCAGAAGTACCACCACTGGTCGAAAGTTCAGTTTCTGTCCCAGTAACATCTCGAATGGCATCACGTGCGGCATTCACTAACTCACCGACTGGGGTTAGGAATGGAAGACCAGATAACGTCCAAGAGATGTCATATTCAACACCATGACGATCTAAAATTTCCAAGGTACGTGCTTTGAGTTCATCTGCCGTTACTTCTGTTGAATAACGGAAATTAAACAGTAAATTCATCGTGCCCGGAACAACGTTGGTTGCGCCTGTACCGGCATTGATATTGGAAATTTGAAAAGATGTTGCGGGGAAGTATTCGTTGCCATTATCCCACACGGTATCGCAAAGTTCAGCCAGTGCCTTTGATGCTGTATGGATTGGATTGACCGCTAGATGTGGGTAAGCAACGTGCCCTTGTTTACCCTTAACCGTTAAATTGGCATTTAGCGAACCACGACGACCATTTTTAACAATATCGCCAAGTGTGTTGGTGCTAGATGGTTCACCCACCAAACACCAAGTCATTTTTTCATTACGCGCTTCTAAAGTTTCAACAACTTTGACAGTCCCGTTGATCGAAGGACCCTCTTCGTCAGAGGTAATAAGAAATGCAATCGAACCTTTATGATTTGGATGCTTCGAAACAAAACGTTCTGAAGCAACAACCATAGCTGCCAACGCGGTTTTCATATCTGCGCTGCCACGACCATACAGTTTACCGTCGCGAATTTCAGGAAGAAATGGGTCAGAACCCCATGCATCCAAGTTACCCGTAGGTACTACATCCGTATGACCTGCAAAGCAAAATACTGGTGCTTCAGTCCCTTTACGTGCCCAAAGATTATCTACATCATCAAAACGCATATTTTCAATGTTAAAGCCAATTTTGGCTAAACGATCCGCCATAATGTTCTGGCAGGTATGGTCAATCGGTGTCACCGACGGTTGGCGAAGTAGTTCTAGGCTGAGATCAAGAGTTGCTGTTGAGGTCATGCTAAATACAGAAGTCAAAAATGTCGCAATATAATAGGCGAATCAACAAGCGAAGGGAAATTTAGACGTAAAAAACCCTATTAAAAAAATAGGGCTCTTTTATAAAATCTTGGGAAATAAATTAATTGCGGCGAATTTCTTCTGAAGTTTTCTCTGCAGTATTGGTTACCGCATCTCCAGCTTTAGATACGTCTTGACCCATACCCTTTACTGTATTACAACCTGTCAGTATAAAAGCGACCATAAGTGATGCAGCTAGAATTTTTTTCATTGACTGTATTCTCCATTATGAAAGAATAATTTTTAGAGGAATAAATTATTCTGATGTGAGATTTAGATTAAAAAATGGCCGTATTAAACAGTAGGTGGTTTTTATGGTGATTAAGTAAATTAATGTAATTTCTACTAAACTACAAATTTCGTCTTCCGTTATTTTAAGTGATTTGCGGTAAAACCAAGCGTGGTTGTCTATACATATAATAGCTTTCATCACTGCTTTTTTTATACAGGCCATCTGTCCACCAATGAGCGGTTTCACTTGTGGGTTGCTGCTGCACGCAGATCCATTCATGTCGTTGTAAGCGATAATAGCCTTGACTTGTGGATGGAATAGCGTGTCCCCATTGACCTATTCTGCGCGCAGGATTGACCCAGTTTGGCAATGTGTTGGTACGCTGAATAGGTAAATATAATTGACCTTTTAAAACACAATAGCGCTGTTGAATTTGCTGCCCAAGTGCTTCATCAAATTGGAATTGTTTTTGGGTGAAATGATTGAGCTTTCGAGCCAAAGTATCACTACGATTTAAGCCATACCAATAGGGTAATTGAAAATCACGCTCTGCTAGATAGTATTTTAAAGCCACTTCCCAATGTTCAACTTCATCACTTTCGGTATTTTTTAAAACAAAATCGAGTTCACCTACTGTACGAGGGCCATCAATTTTTTGAATGCTATGTCCGAGTAACTGGTATGGATGGTATGGGTGATCGAGAAGCCAAAACCATATAAACATTTCGAAACGTAAACCAAGGCGAGTACTTTTTAATTTTTGTAAAAATTCTACTAATTCACTTGGGTGTTGTTCGAGTTGTTTTAAACGGGGAAGGTAGGCTTCAAAATATTTATGCCAAAGCTCGTTTGGATGAAAATGAAAGGGATAGCGGATTTCGAGTTCATTGGGAATTTGCTGCAGAATATTTGGGCTAGCAATACAGAAAGCCAATTGGCGAACTAAGGGCTGTTTAAATTGCAACCATGGCTCAAAATAAGACGACGTTGTCGGGGTTACAGCCATATTGAAACCTTTCGAATAATGCAGAATAACAACGGATAATTGTTAAAAACATCTTATACTACCTGAATTGAAAGTTCAGGGTAGCGGTATGAAGACGTTGTTTTGGCGAAGCTTAGTGGTTGTCTTTGTCATTTTAGGCTTTATAGGGGCTTTATTGCCGGGAATGCCCACGACAGTCTTCTTAATATTAGCTGCATGGGCGGCTTCAAAAGGTTGGCCTCAAATGGATGCTTGGTTGTTGAATCATCCTAAATATGGGTCAACCTTACGCGCTTGGCGCGAAAATGGCACAGTCCCACGCAAAGCAAAATGGTTTGCATCGATCATGATGTTTGTGAGTGGTCTGATTATGCTTTTTACATCAGCACCGATTGCCGTCAAGATTTTCACTGACTTAACCATGTTGATCGTTGGTATTTGGTTATGGACACGACCAGAGCCAAATCAGATGCGGACTATTGAAACATCGCCGCAGACACAACCACAAGATAAAGATAAGCAGAAAGAGCAAGAGCATGTCTGAATATACCCAAGATCAAGCAGATATCCTGATTAACTTGAAAGATCAAACTTTAACTTTGCCGAAGCTAAATAAGTTTTACCTCATTTCATCGGGTAAAAATGGCATTGGTGAGCAGGAAAATAGTGGCAAGACGCCACGAGGCTGGCATCAAGTGGCTGAAAAGTTTGGTGGAAAACAACCTCAAAATGCAGTTTTTAAAGCACGTCAGTGGACCGGAGAGGTTTACGACGAGCAACTTGCTGCATCACACCCTGATCGGGATTGGATATTATCTCGAATATTATGGCTTAGTGGTTTAGAACCCGGCTTTAATGCAGGTGAGGGCTGTGATACTTATAAACGTTATATTTATATTCATGGCACACCAGATCGCGAGCCTATGGGTATACCGATGTCACATGGTTGTATTCGCATGCGAAACAGCGATGTTGTAGAACTTTATCAATTGATTCCATTAAATGCGCTGGTTTACATCACTGAACATTGAACACGTCGTTAAAAGCACAAGCCATGAAAAACGAAGTTCATGGCATCAAAACAAAGATTTGAAAAATTAAAGTGAGTTTGAAAGGCGTTTTTTTGTCAGGACTTTTGTCAGGACTAATGCTCGCAAACTAACAGAAAATCGTGTTTGAATGTATTTTGTACACTAGGGTGTTTTAGAATGCAGTGTGTGGTGAATTAATCGTCGGTTCGCTGAATGATTAGCTATGAGTCCACGCGAAAAACTGTTTTTTATGTGAATGATGCAGAATATAAGTCATATTTTTAGTAATAAATTTACAGGTTTATAGCTAAAAAATGTTCAAAAATACTGATTTTTCCGCAATATAACTTATTTTTTAATCACTCAAACAGAAAAAGTGGAAAAGAGTTAGAAAAGCGTTTGACAGACCGTGAGGATTCTCTATAATGCACCTCATCAAACGATGAACATGTTTTGAAAAGGGCGCTTAGCTCAGTTGGTAGAGCGTCTGCCTTACAAGCAGAATGTCGGCGGTTCGATCCCGTCAGCGCCCACCAAACCTTTTCAGCGTTAAGATATTTAGAGTGCAGCGGTAGTTCAGTTGGTTAGAATACCGGTCTGTCACGCCGGGGGTCGCGGGTTCGAGTCCCGTCCGCTGCGCCACTTTAAATCTTAATTCGTTTGAACCACAATAGCGACATTGTGTAAGTGCAGCGGTAGTTCAGTTGGTTAGAATACCGGCCTGTCACGCCGGGGGTCGCGGGTTCGAGTCCCGTCCGCTGCGCCATTTATACGATAGACCTTTTGAGGGCGCTTAGCTCAGTTGGTAGAGCGTCTGCCTTACAAGCAGAATGTCGGCGGTTCGATCCCGTCAGCGCCCACCATATTTTTTTGCGATGCAGCGGTAGTTCAGTTGGTTAGAATACCGGCCTGTCACGCCGGGGGTCGCGGGTTCGAGTCCCGTCCGCTGCGCCATTTCAAAGAATATAATTGTTGTACCCTTTAAGGGCGCTTAGCTCAGTTGGTAGAGCGTCTGCCTTACAAGCAGAATGTCGGCGGTTCGATCCCGTCAGCGCCCACCATATCTTTTAAGATATAGGTTGTGTTTCGAAAGAAACTACGTGATGCAGCGGTAGTTCAGTTGGTTAGAATACCGGCCTGTCACGCCGGGGGTCGCGGGTTCGAGTCCCGTCCGCTGCGCCATTTATCTTAAAAATCTCTGTTCAAGAGAATGCCTTTAGAAAAATCTTGGATTTTTCTCTTGCGCTCAGACAAGGCTTCGCTTTGTTACTCTTCGCTCAGGGCGCTTAGCTCAGTTGGTAGAGCGTCTGCCTTACAAGCAGAATGTCGGCGGTTCGATCCCGTCAGCGCCCACCATATTCTTCTATAGAAACTTCTTTATCCAAAAGCTTGCCTAAATTTTCTGATTTACATAAAATCCGCTCTATAATAATTTTAATATTGTATGTGATCTATGAGAAATCCATATCAGCGCAAGGCAGCGTCTAAAACTCAAACTACAAATTACAATCCTCAAGAAACCTATAAACAATTTATTGAAAATATGGTCGCTCAAGGTGGCGTGATTGCGTTATATCAAGATGGTTGGGCACTTTGTGCGACACCTACAGGTCAGCGTTCCTTCGCCATTTGGCAAAATCGTGGTTTGGCACGTTTATTAATTAAAGACAATTGGTCCAATTATGAAATTCAGGAAATTTCATTAAAAGACTTTATCGAAAAAGTCATTCCGTTTTTACGCAGCGAGAGCACTACGGTATCTTTAGATTTAACCCCAGAAGGGCAAAATATTTTGGTTGCGCCAGAAAAGATGCTATTAGATATTAAAAATTATTTATATCAAGTCTATCAACAGCGCCCAGAAATTTTTGAAAACCTTAAAATTCCTTTGCCACGTAGTATTCGTTTAAATTAATGGTTTATTTACAGCATAAAAAAGCCCTTGTTTACTGATCAAACAAGGGCTTTTTTTAATATTCGTTAAGTACAAAACCGCTCAAAAAAGCAAAATATTCACGTAGCCAAGAGTTGTAGCGGATGTACAGCGGTGTAGGCGCTGCAATGGTATACACCTGTGTATAGCCTAACTTTCGTGCAATTGCTTTTGCACGTGGAAGGTGAAAGTCACTACTGGCAATTGCAATGGGGGCATCAAGAGAAATCTGATGTCGTTTTAAAATTATTTTACTGTTGATCAGATTGAGTTCTGTGCTGGTACTTCTGCTTTCTTCATATATGCGTGCGGCTGAAATGTCATAGTGTTGAAGTAAATAGCGCTTCATGACAGAAGATTCGGTCATTTTTTCATTAAAGCCTAAACCACCCGTCATGATCATAATAGTATTGGGCTGTTTCAAGGCATACGGTGCTGCGGCATCGAGACGCGCCTTTAAGGTCGGAGAGGGTTGACCATTTTCAATACCGCTACCCAAAACGATGATGGCTTGGACGGAAGTAAATGGCTTGGATTGCTGGCTATTGAAGTGTAAATACGCAAAAAACAGTAAAAGGCTCAATAGCCAAAGCCAAAACAACCACCATGCCGCACACCAGAGCCTTTTGAGTTTAGGGTATTGATCTAAAATATTGTGGATTTGGGTTGAAAATAGTCCGGATAAAATAAAAATACACCCAATGACTAAGGGTAAAAGGATGCCTAAATGAATTTTATCTAATGTAAGTAACCAAATGGCATCTACGCAGAGCAGCAAGCCTACACAAAGCAGTAGTATTCTTTTCATGCAAAAAATTAAAGCAGTATTCGTATTTGGCCTAAGTATAGCGTGAAAAAAAACCAGACACGAGGTCTGGTTTTTAGTTGGGACTATTTATGAGTAAACATCTTATTAGTAAACATCACGACGGTAACGCCCAGCTTGACGCAGTTCAGCCACGACATCTTCACCTAGTATATCAATCAGTGCGTGGTCAACGTCCGTTGCCATACCGTTGATACTACCGCAAACGTAGATCACGGCACCTTGTTCTACCCATGATTTTAATAAGGTCGCATGGTCACGTAGCTCATGATGCACATAGCGTTTCTCCGCTTGATCACGAGAGAAGGTGAGGTCTATGCGTTGAACTAAGCCTGTGTTTTGCCATGCTTCAATGATGTCTTGATAGAAGAAATCATGTGCGCGTTGACGCTCACCAAAAATCAGCCAGTTTTGCGTATAGTCTTGACGAACTCGTGCATGTAACAGGCTGAGTAAACCAGCAATACCGGTACCGTTACCAATACATATCACAGGACGATTATCTGCAATCAAATGGAATGATTCATTGGTACGAATACGCATTTGTAGTGTGCTATTGATCGCAGCATGTTGTGTTAACCAACCAGAGCCTAAACCAAGCTCACCATCCGCATTGGACTGCTGACGTACCACTAAGCGTAATACTTGCTGACTTGGAATACTGGCAATCGAGTATTCACGAGTTGGAAGCGGTGGAAGCTGTTCGAGCAAATGATCAAGATTGGCAAATGGTTCAACATCCGTATTTAGGTTACGATCCCATAATGCATCTTCAATGCGTTGCTGAGTAGAATCAACCACTTGCTGACTTTGAATTTGGTACTTTTGCATGAAGTTTGCAATACGTTCAGCACTATTACCTGGTTGAATCTCTGCAATATCACCCGCTTGCCAATTGGCTTCATGTTGCGGTTTTAACTCAATATTAAATGCAGGTGCACCTAAACTGTTCGGGTTGAGTAAATCACGTTTGGTCAATGTCCATGCATCAAAAGTTTTTTCAATTTGCATGTGCTGAAGTTCAAGTTTAGTCGCTTTGGCTAAAGCGCTATTCCATGCTTGAATGGCTTGGGTGTCGCCATTATTGACTTCAATCGTGTTAAACAGGGGCTTCGCAGCATTACTCTGCATCCAACGATGAATCGCATGACCAAAGCTACAGAAAGTATCAGGATATTCTTTAGAACCTAAAGCTAATACGGCAAACTGAACATGACTCAAATCGAGGCCTTGTGCCATCAGTTTACGTTCAAAGCTTGAAGCAAGGTCAGGTGCTTCCCCAGTGCCATAGGTACTTGCAACAAATAAAACCTGAGCGGCTTGCGTTAAGTCATCTGCTGAAAGTTGCTGAACAGCTTTCACTGTGACAGGCTGACGAGCCTCTTGTAAGCTTGTTGCTGTACGCCATGCCAATTGTTCAGACTGACCTGTTTGTGATGCATAGCAAATTAACCAAGGCTGTGCATTTGGGTCGATGGTAACTGGTGCTAAGCTTTGACGGGCTTGCTGTGTCAGTTTTTTCTGTTTACGACGTTTGAGATAGAGCATCCATCCTGTGACAAAGAACAGCGGCATCATGAGGGATGCAATAACCACAAAGAACTGATAAATCGGTCCGAAGAAACTACCGCGATGTACAGGCAACATGCTGGTCATGATTTTTTCATTTAGCTTTTTATCTTCGTATAACTCGGTATCGGTAAGTGCATCCGTTTTGTAGTTATAAGTCGCTTTGTTGCGAGCACGCTCATGTTGAGGGACGGCATCCACAAAGTTAATTTCTAATTCACCATTGGCTTTTTTCGGAATATTAAAAGTGACACTTGAGTATTCACGACCAATATTTTGATTAAAGCCGTTCCAACTTTGCGTAAGGGCAATATTCACTTGTTCTGGTTTTAGACCACGTTTTTCTCCGCGACCTTCAGCACCATGTTTATTTTCTTGAGCGCCGTGTTCAGAGGGACTCGACGTTGCAGGGTTTCTTTCAGAACGTGCTTGGTGTTCGCCATGAGTTTGTTTTGCCTCAGTGGCTTGTTTTTCACCACCTTGCTTTGCACCCGCCTGTTCAGCAGATTGCCCATTCGGTTTTGGACCTTCTTGTAACTGGGGCTGTGGACGTTCAACGCCCATGACTTTAAACATGCCATTACGCCACCAGTCATAAGACCAATACAAACCTGTACATGCCAAAATGAGATAGAAAATAATCACCCATGTGCCGACGACAGCATGTAGATCCCACAGGAAATTACGTCCTTTGAGCTTTGGTTTAACTGCAAGCCATTGTTTTACAGAATGTCTTTTTGGCCAGCGCAGATATAAACCACTCAATACAAAATAAATCAGCATGAGTGTACATGCGCCCGTAATTTGTTTACCTACAGGGCCAACGGTTAAATTACGGTGTAGTTGCTGTACAAACTGGAAGAATTTTTGACCTTTGATTTCAGGTAAAACTTCGGCTGTATAGGGGTTAACCATCATGTTATAGCCACGACGAGCACCTTCTTTGACAATATTCACGGTACTTGAGGCGGTAGCATCTGAGGCAATAGAGATGCTGTTAATTTTCATGTCAGGATCAGACTGACTAAAGTGCTGATAAAGCTCAGCAGGGGTTAGTTTGGGCTGCTGTTGAGCCTGAACCACATAGCTGTCCTGATTGATTGCTTTAAGTATTTGCTGTTCATAGGAATAAATGGCACCTGTAACCCCCATGAGCGAGAGTATTAAGCCGGCACTAATCCCCAAGAACCAGTGAATCTGGAAAAGGGTTTTCTTAAACATGATGGATTTAATATTGATAAAAGGTTGCTGAATTGCGACGAATTATAAACGATGATGTAGTAGAGAATGTGGAAAAAGTAAGTAATATTCATTCTCATTATTGTAATTATCAATAATTATTCAAAAATTAAACACATAAAAAAACCTCCAAAGAGAGGAGGTTTTTTATACATAAATGTCTGTTAGGCTTAAATTGGTTTAGCAGGGCCTACAGTTTCATTTAAATGTTTACGAATGGTCGAAAATGGAAACTTCTTGCTATCCATACGTTTAGGCAAGATGTATGCGCCGTCTTGACCCTTTACTTTAAAGTTTAAAAGGATGAAGTCTTTAGTGTCATACCATTCATGAATGTCTTTCCAACCGACAGTCATCGTCCCCATGTTTGCGCCCATACGTTGCTGCATAGAGATCCCATGCGGCTGAACACCCATACGGATGCCTTTAATTTCTTGAACAGGAACTTCGTTCAGTTTGCGTTTCGCATACCATTCGATTCCGAATTTACGCACAAGGAAGTAAATCACGACACAGACAATAGCTACCCAGCAAAATACTGTTGAATAGTTCTTAATAAAGATGAGGCCCAAGAGTGCCAGTGCAAGAATTGCACCCATAATTAGCCATGCTTTTTTGCCAATTTTGAAGTTACTGCGAGACAGAACAAGTTGAGCATAACGTTGTTCTGCTTCAGAAATTTCATAAGCCACTGGCTCTAGCGTGTAGGCATATAAATTTTTTGCGGTCATAGTGAAAGTAACAGATTTAAAACTGTAAAAAGTTTAGCATTATTTATACCAATTCAGTGAGTATATTGTTCCAAAATCATCCAAATTATAGCGAAGCCAGTTCAGTCGATGCCTGATCATGCTCATGACTTAGATTTTGTTTCAATTGGCTAAATTGGTTCAACACATTAAACATCAAGGAAAGCTGTTGTAGCACGATCAAGGATTTTTGATCTTCCTCACTGTTTTGTGACAAACGCTGACGGATTTCTTGCAACATATTTTGCGCCGTTAAGTCCGGTACTTCGTCACGTAGTAATGCACCTTGAATGTCATCCGTAGCTTTATCCAATAAGGTTAAGACTTGTTGATCTTGAATTTTTTCACGATGCGCACCTAAGGCTGCGATATAACTAATAAAGGTATGATTGAGACACAAAAACTCAAAGGCCAAAGCTTTTTGAGTCGGATCGGTATCGGGTTCGGTGGCTAAAGTGGAAATCAGTGAAGCCACTTCTGCATCGGTATTATGGGCTGCACGACGGACCACACGATAATTCAACCCGTTATTACGACCAGATTTGTATTGTTCAACCACTTCGGCCAAATAATCACACTGCGCTTGAATCGAACGGCTGATGGTTCGAGGCAGGCGACGGAATTTCCAATCTGGGAAAATGAAACTCACACCAAACCATGCCAAGGCACAACCAATGAGCGTGTCAATCATACGCGGCATAGCTGCGGCAAAACCCATGCCATCTAAGTTAAAGTTGATCAGCGCCAAAATCGTAATAAACGCAGTGGCTTGTGCATATTGCTTACTACGTAATTCAAAAAACAGCACGCCACTTAAAATGAGCAGTAATAACTGACCTTCGACAGAAGGGACAAAATATAAAATCGCATAACCTAGAATAATCCCGACCAATGTGCCAATGATACGTAAATAGAGGCGGCGCTTGGTGGCGTTAAAGTTCGGCTGGCTGACAAACAGGGCGGTCAATAAAATCCAATAGCCATAACTGATATTGGTGACTTGGACAAAAATATATCCAATAAATAACACGGTCGACAAACGTACAGCATGACGGAACAGCACGGACTCTGGGCTCAAATGTTGTTTGAATCGAATGACGATGTCGTCCCAACCTTTTAAATCATCATCTTTTAAACGATTTTCAATCAGGGCTTGTCGGTCAATATAACGCTCGGTTTCGACGTTACGTAATTGCGCATCTATGCCTTTTAGGTTTTGGTATAAAGCAAATAAAGAGTTGATCCAAACTTCATCATATTTTTGCTCTTCACGCAGCTTTTCGAGTGACAGTTTTAGATTGTGGAATGCATGTTTAAAGCGTTGATTATGATGATAAGGTTTTCGCTGTAAGATGCTGATACTCAAATCTTTACAGGCTTTTCCTTGAATCGAGAGCACGCGTTGAAAGCGAAATAAAATATCACTATGTTCAAAAATACGGGTCAATTTTTGATAATCAATATGTGCGGAATCGGCACGTTCATGAATGTCTTGCGCGACAAAATAATATTGCAGGCTACGACGCGTATCTTTTTGTCCACGGTCGCCTTTTAAACGCGTTAATAAGGCCGTTTTCATATCGTTGAAAATGCCAATTAATTTGCCATTTTCTAGCGATAGCTCAATCAAACTTTGCTGATAACTTTCCGGCGTCATATCGACATCGAACAAGTTAGATTTTGCAAATAAGAAGTCACCAAGGGACGAATAGCTTTGCGCCAATTTGTCCTGAACTTGACGTACAGGAAACAGTAGAAAGCTCAAAGTCGAAAGCAGTCCATACCACATCGCACCGATGACCAATAAACCTGCTTGTGTATACCAATTTTCAAAAAGTTCGACCCCTAGCATGGAATACACGGAGATCACCAGACAGCCATAAGAAATAGTGGCATAGCGACGACCCAATGAACCCAAAAGAATCCAACCAATACAAGAAACGATCAGCCCCAATGCAAATAAAATCGGATGCGGGAACAACAGATAAATGGATACCGCAGTAACAAAGAACCCAATATAAGTATAAATTTGATTGAGCACGCGGACTGAAAAGCGGTCATCGATATCACTTAGACCTGCGGCAACCACACCCAAGGTGAGGGGAATGGTCATCAATTGCTGATCTAAAAAATATGGGACAAAGGCTGTTCCTGCGAAGGCAATGACCATGCGCAAGTTATACATAAAGGTCGTGTTATAGGTTGCTTGTTTCAGTCGTGCGAGCCAGGCGTTCAAAATTTTTCCTTTGCTAAAGCGATGGGGCAGTAAGCAATGTGTATCGTGTGAATTTTCACATTGAAGCCAAGAAATAATACTATGTGCAGTGTAAACTTGTCTGCAAAACTTGCTTGCGATAAATGAATTATTCTTATGAAAAGCGTCGAATCACAAAAGGAATTTTCTCAACGCTGGATCGTCTTATTGGCGTTACTGACTGCTTTGGGGCCACTTTCAATCGATATGTATTTGCCTGCTTTGCCTCAAATGGCTGACGATTTTGGTGTCACGACACAACAAGTGGCCAATAGTCTTCCAGCGTATTTCTTGGGTTTGGCGATTGGGCAGTTAATTTATGGGCCAGTCAGCGACCGTATTGGGCGTAAAACACCGCTATATTTCGGTTTGGTTTTATATATTTGTGCCAGTTTTCTGTGTGTCTTTGCCAATAGTGAATGGAGCTTGATCGCTGCTCGTGTTTTGCAAGCCTTGGGGGGGTGTGTCGGTGTGGTGATTGCTCGTGCTGCAATTCGTGATCGCTTAAGTATGCAAGCTTCAGCTCAGGCCTTTGCGAGTATGATGATCGTGACAACAATTGCACCAATCATTGCACCTACTTTAGGCGCATGGGTTTTGCAGGTGTTTGAATGGCAATACATATTTGCGGTATTGGTACTTGTCGGTATTTTTTGTCTTTTCTGTGTACATTTTTTCTTTCAAGAAACCCTACCCGTCGAGCGACGTTTAAACTTAAGTTTAAAGCAAGTCTTAGGTTTATATGGTGCGATTTTACAGGACGAAACTTTCCGTAAACCGATGCTCACAGGCTGTTTTTCTGGCGCAATTTTATTTTGTTATATCAGTGGCTCATCTGCCATTTTAATGGATGGTTATGGTCTGAGCCAACAGCAATTTGCTTATGTATTTGGGGCGAATGCTTTAGGGATTATGGTGTTTTCAACCCTCAATAAGAAACTTGCAAATCGACTGGATGTTCGCCATCGTTTGCAATTGGGTAATGCACTTCAATTGTGTGGTGTGCTGATCTTATTGGCGGCAGGATTATATAATCTTTCCTCTATCATTGTTGTAATGTTTGGCATGTTCTTATGTGTTGCTTCAATCGGCTTCACTGGTCCAAATGCGATGGCATTGGCGATGTCTGAACAAGGCTCACGAGCTGGCACAGCCAGTGCAATCATGGGAAGTATGCAATTTGCCTGTGGTCTATTGGCCGGAGTGTTTTTGAACTTTTTAGTATGGTCAGCGCTAATCAATATGGCTCTGATTATGCTGCTATTTGTGGTTGTTGCAATGTTCACCATGCGTAGTTTAAAAGCTTCAGCCATGGGTTGAACTAAATGCAGGTGATGACGTTTAGCAGGTCTGACTTAAACGTCGGTCATCAACGTACGTGTATTATTGATCAAATATCCGCGTCACTCATTATAAATGTTCATCATTCATAACTTTCAATGAGGGCGCTATTTATCGCACCTTGAGCTCAATTGCTGTTTGCTCGAAATTTATCTCTAAACCATCATCCACTTGAAAATAAAAAGTGAAACGGTGGATCGCTGTTGTCCCACTCGAATGAAATAGAGCAACTGATAAATAAGTATTATTTGCATTAAACACAGTGCTTTATGCTGAATCAATATCTATCGAATGCCTCTATCGGTAATGTGTCGGATTTTATCGTTTTTATGACATACCTATAGAGTATGGATTTTTACCTTTAAGGTATGGGTGTTGAGCTTTTTTGCCATCTGAATCGGCTAAGTCTGAATTTTAACTAAATATTTCAGTCTATTTTCAGTGATGGATTCAGCGTTTTTGCTTTTTGCTTTCAAGTATTTCGTTATTAAGGGCTGCAAGTTGGGACTTTAATGCGACTAAAGCACGGATATGCAGCTTGAAATTTGTCCGCTCAAATAGGCGAATAACAAAGCGCCCAGAGTTAGGGCATACAACAATGACAGGACAATAGAGAGCTTAGGATGAAAACTCAAACTGTATTCCACCCAATGAAAACCCTTGTTGTTGCCATGAGTTTGGCAACGGTCTCAATGGCTCATGCAGGCAGCAATACTTCTGAAATTGAACAATTACGTGCAGAAGTTGCAGAACTGAAAAGTTTGATTAAAGCGCAGCAGCAAGTTCAACAACAGCAACAAACAGAGATTCAGCAAGTTAAAGCGCGTCCTGTTGCACCACCACCGCCACCAGCTACTCCAGCTGTAAGCTTAAAATCTAAAACAGGTGCAGATGTAAGCCTTTACGGTTTTGTTCGTGGTGATGCGAACTACATCATCGAAGGTGCGGATAACGACTTCAACAACGTACATACGTCTAAAGAAGAAGCACGAGATAAACTTCGCGCAACTGCAAAAACCACACGTTTTGGTTTAGATTTTACAGCACCTGTCGGTGGTGATAATAAAGTGGGCGGTAAAATTGAAGTCGACTTTGCAGATGCAAGTGGTTCAAATGATGGACTTCGCTTACGTCACGGTTACTTAACCTTTAACAACTGGTTATTTGGTCAAACGACATCTAACTTCTTATCTAGTCATGCACCAGAAATGATCGATTTCAATACAAACTTGGGTGGTGGTACTACACGTATTCCTCAAGTTCGTTATAACTACAAATTAGCTCCAGATACTCAATTATTTGTTTCTGCGGAAGAAGGGGATAGTAAAGGGACTGTTGCTGCAGATCCGACATATCGCCTTCCAAACTTAACTGCCAAAGTGACTCAAGGTTTTGCAGCAGGTAAAGGCACAGCTTCAGCTCGTGCATTGGTTGAAAACTACAAATCTAAAGCTGCGGATGATACTGAAACAGCTTGGGGTGTAGCAGCGGGTGCATCTTATGCAGTGACTGATCAATTGAAATTGAATGGTGATGTTTCGTATACAGAAGGCAACAGTAACTATTTATATGGTTCTAACTCGGCTTACTCTGTAGTCGATGGCAACATCGAGCAAAACAAATTCACTGCTGTACAAGTGGGTGCAACTTATAAGTTTAATGAAAAACTACGTTCGACTTTAGCTTACGGCGCGCTATTTGCGGATGATGGCAGCGCGTATGCGAAAGATGCATCTAACTCAAATGCGAACGAAGAAGCACAGCAAGCTTGGATTAACTTTATTTACGCACCTGTAAAACCAGTTGAACTTGGCTTGGAATATGTAAACGGTAAACGCAAAAATTTTGCGGGTGAATCTTATAACGATGACCGCGTTGGCTTAATGGCTAAATATAGCTTCTAAGTTCAACTAACGACTCTAATCGATCAAAAAAGCCTGACTCAGTTCAGGCTTTTTTTGTTAAAACAGAGGACGTTTAACGCAAATTAACCCACAGCACTAAGCAGATGGATTCACTAAATCGCCTGAGTAATGATGTTCTGCTAGTTAAAGAGGTTGTTGAACCACGTCCTATATGAGCATCATGTTCAAATCTTTAATATTTTATATAGATAAAAAATACGAATGCATTTAAATAAAAACAATTGGATATAACTTTAAATTATAGAAAAATTAACTTTTTGTAATAAAAAGTACTGAAATTTTATTATTCAGGCTGCATAATGTGCGACTTTTCAGAAATAGTGCGAAACAGTACAGACATACACAATGTTCTGTCATTGAATTTGCTTCATTTGAGGCTGTTTCTCAATTTAAAACTTTTAGCGATTTGTTAGTCATTTTGAGTTGATTTTTAAAACTCAGACTTACTTATTTGAATCAGATGATGAATATTTTTCAAACTCTTTAGCTTGAGTCGTTGAATTGCATTATTGATTTGAAATTACAAAATGTAGTTGTATTTCAGACCATAAAGGCAGCTAATGCTGATAGAAGAGCTTTAAAAATATTCAAATAATTTTGGACAAATTATATGGAATTTAGTTTTAACGCGTTTTATACCTTAATCGCAGCGGTAATTGTGCTTTTGTTGGGACGGTTTCTTGTTAATCGTATTGGTTTTTTAGGCCGATATAACATTCCAGAGCCTGTTGCCGGTGGTTTAGTTGCAGCGATTATTTCTTTAGTAGTGCACAGTCTTTGGGGCTATAGCATTACAACGAGTAGTGAATTACAAACGAGTTTCATGCTGATTTTCTTTGCATCCATTGGTTTAAGCGCAAACTTTGCCAAATTAAAAGAGGGAGGAATCGGCTTGGTCATCTTTATAGTCGCTGTTGCTTCATTCATCATGGTGCAGAACCTCGTAGGTATCAGTCTTGCGACTTTATTGGGTATTGATCCACTGATTGGTTTGATTGCAGGTTCAATTACGTTGACAGGTGGTCATGGTACAGCTGGTGCATGGGGTGAAATTTTAGAAGTTCAGCATGGCATTCAAGGTGCGTTAGCCTTAGGTATGGCAAGTGCGACATTTGGTTTGATTATTGGCGGTATTATCGGTGGTCCACTGGCTAAGCTATTAATTAACCGCTATCAACTTGCAACGCCACGTACTCATGAACAAATTGAAAAAAGTGATAACACGCCTTTAGCAGATATTAATTCAACAGAATATGTACCGTTTGAATATCCGCATCGAGTTCGTCTTATTACAGCAGATAATGCAATTACCACATTAGGTTTATTTGCAGGGTGTTTAGCATTTGCGGACTTCATGACAGGTTTTAGTAAAGGTACTGTATTTGAATTACCGACATTTGTTTGGGCACTGGCTGGCGGCGTAATTTTACGAAATGTACTGGAAGGTATTTTCCGTGTACAAATTTTCGACCGCGCTATCGATGTATTTGGTAATGCATCTCTATCTTTGTATTTGGCGATGGCATTGTTGTCATTAAAGTTATGGCAATTATCCGATCTCGCTGGCCCACTTGTAGTCATTTTGGGTGCACAAACGCTGACGATGGCTTTGTATGCTGCTTTTGTGACTTTCCGTGTCATGGGTAAAAACTATGATGCTGCTGTTTTATCAGCAGGTCACTGTGGTTTTGGTATGGGTGCAACGCCGACGGCTGTGGCAAATATGCAAGCGATTACAAATATGTATGGCCCTTCACATAAGGCATTTTTAATTGTACCGCTATGTGGTGCATTCTTTGTTGACTTAATTAATGCGACGGTTATTCAATTAATTCTCAAATTTTTCGCTTAATTCTACAAAGGCTCTAATTTAGAGCCTTTGTTTTTGTATTCGCATTTTAGGTATTGATTATGGATGAACAATTAAATGCAACTCTCATGGGCTGGGTCAAAGTTTTTAATGATCCGCTTTGGGATTTCTTAGTCGTATTCTTAGTGGCGGTTGGTATTTTCTATACCTTAATCACTGGCGCAGTTCAGATTCGTCTATTTTTTCATAGTATTAAAGTGATGAAATCTAGCCGTAAAGAAGGCGATGATGAACATGGGATTACACCATTCCAAGCCTTTGTGACGGGACTGGCCAGTCGTGTCGGCGTAGGTAATGTCGCAGGTGTTGCAATTGCGATTGCGATTGGTGGGCCGGGTGCGGTGTTTTGGATGTGGTTTACCGCATTTTTAGGCATGAGTTCAGCATTTGTGGAGTCTTCACTTGCACAGCTCTTTAAAGTGCGTGATACGCAAAATCAGCAATTCCGTGGTGGCCCAGCGTATTACATTACACAAGGTTTAAAGCAAAAGTGGTTGGGTGTGGTTTTTGCCATCGCGCTGATTTCAACCTATGGTTTTGTCTTTAATGCAGTACAAGCCAATGCCATTACGGGTGCAACTTCACATGCTTGGGGTTGGGATAAAGCCAATCTAGTATTGAGTTTGGGCAGTTTTAGTTTTGAAATTTCATGGGTAGGGTTATTCCTTGTCTTTATAACAGCGCTGATTATTTTTGGCGGGATTAAACGAATCGCCAAAGTTGCAGAAAGATTTGTACCCTTTATGGCGTTGCTTTATCTCGCAGTTGCTTTCTATGTTGCATTTGCTAACTTTGCGATTCTCCCAGATATTTTCCAGTTAATTTTCAGTAAAGCCTTTGAATTTGATGCTGCGGCAGGTGGTTTTTTCGGTGCTATGGTTTCTATGGCAATGATGCAGGGGATTAAACGTGGATTATTCTCAAACGAAGCGGGTATGGGCTCTGCACCCAATGCTGCGGCAGCATCAGATGTTAAACACCCGGTCCATCAAGGCCTAGTTCAGATGCTCGGTGTCTTTGTCGATACATTTGTGGTGTGTACCTGTACGGCGATCATTATTTTGGCATCTGGCTTGTATGAAAATGCAGGCTTTGAGGGTGTTGCTTTGACGCAAATGGCGCTTGAAAGCCAGATTGGCGCATGGGGAGATGACTTCCTTGCCATAATCTTGTTCTTATTCGCTTATTCTTCAGTAATCGGTAACTATGCTTATGCTGAAGGTAATGTGCAGTTTATCAATAACAATCCTAAGGTCATGTTTATATTCCGCGTAGTCGTCCTCATGATGGTGTACTTTGGCTCAATCATGAGTGTTCCACTGATTTGGAACTTAGCGGATCTCTTCATGGGCGTAATGGCGAGTATTAACCTCTTTGCGATTTTATTGCTGACGCCATTCTTATTGATGCTGATGAAAGACTACACCTCACAGTTAAAACGGGGTGTAAAAGAGCCAGTATTTAAAATGGATGAACATCCAAAATATAAGGATCGCGTTAATTCCGATATTTGGTAAAGTCAAAAATTAACTTTAAAAAGCTCCGTTATCGGGGCTTTTTTTGCTAGATAAGGGCTTGAATCCTGATGTGGAAATTCTGCTAGACATTGAAATTTTGACAGCCAATGAATTTCTAGGTTGTATGTCAATATAATGTGCATCGGTCAGAGGCATTAACGAATAATAACAGTGACGTGAATGTGGACTGATTAGACTACTTTTTCTCTTCAAATATCGAGTTGCATTTGGAATATCTCTCAATGAAAAGCATAACTGTTTTGATGACTGCATTCGCAATCAGCCTTGTAGGTTGTCAAAGTGTGGGCTCAAAAAAGGTCAGCGCTGAAACAACATCACAAATTCGAACTTATACAGCAGCACCTGCTCAAGTGGCGAATAACCGCATTGACTTTAAAAAAGTGAAAAAGCAGGAAAAGCGTCCGATTGTTGCTTTGGTTTTAGGGAGTGGTGGGGCACGTGGTTATGCACACATTGGCGCCATTCAAATACTTGAACAGCAGGGAATACACCCAGATTTTATTGTTGGAACCAGTGCGGGTAGCATTGTGGGTTCAATCTATGCTTCAGGTAAAAGTGCCAATGAGTTAAGAGATATCGCCTTAAATATGAAAGCCAATGATGTTCGAGAAATACGCTTGGACAAAAAAGGCTTTTTTGATGGTAAAAAAGTTGAAGATTATATTAATGAGCAAGTTGATGACGTGCCTTTAGAGTTGCTAAAAACCCCAATGTATGTGGTGGCAACCGAGTTAAAGGATGGCAAAAAAGTCGTGTTCAACTATGGTAATACGGGACAGGCCGTTCGTGCTTCGGTGTCGATTCCGAGCATGTTTATTCCAACGATTATTGAAGACACTGAATATGTTGATGGTGGCTTGGTCAGTCCAGTTCCTGTGGACGTTGCACGCGATTTAGGGGCAGATATTATTATTGCGGTGGATATTTTGGCACGACCGATTCATACCGAAACGTCGAATGTATGGGGCTTGTTTAACCAAAATATCAATATTATGCAAAATCGTTTAGCTCAAGAAGAGCTCAAGCGAGCAGACATTGTGATTCAACCTGATTTACGTGAAAAAGCACATATATTTGATGTGAAAGGGCGTGAAGCCACGATGCTTGCAGGTGAAGAGGCGACCTTAGAAAAACTTGGAGAGATTTCTCGGGTTTATGCTGAACATCAATACAGCAAGGGGCATCATATTCCTTATTTAGCAGCCAAAGATTAGGCAGGTACGATCAGCAAATTGATATGCATCCTGTTCACCTCTCAGGGTGCATTTTTATTTCAGCAAAGCATTTTAATTTTTGCTCTCAGCTTTTCCCATGCTCAATAGTATCCAGTAATCATTAATATATTGGATGTTGATTGGTTTTAGGTCTTAATCACAAGATTTGCCAAATATAAAAATCGTAATGATAAGAAAATATACAGTTAATTATTTGAAATTAATTAAGAAAATCATATTAATTGGTTTTACGTAGATTTTAAGAGTATATACCTATATTAGCGTTTTTATTCATGTGCTTACGTTTACCAATACTGTTGAAGTGTTTAGAATATCATCAGGTTATTAATACTTAAAACCAATAAATATTTTAAAGGTGGCTGTAGATGAAAACGCTTGATGTAGGACAAAAAGTAAAGCTTGCGATGATGGAAGATAACGTATTTATTGTCACTCATGTACATGTAGATAATTCTTACACGCTAGAAAGTACCAATGATGGTGGACAAAAAACCAGCTATGACAACGTATCTTTCGAGATGTTAAAAGTCTTAGAAGATTAAGTTTAATGCCGTGCTATGTTGAATCGATGAACAACGCGTTTTAATGAATATGTTTTAAATATAAAACACAGCATAGCTTGGATTAAAAAAAAACTGATAGATAGCGCGATAAATACTTGTTTATCGGGTGTATATCGTTATCGATATATATTTTACTAAATGATGGTATGATCACTATAAATAATAATGATGGTTTTTTTGCCGATTTGAACATTTAATTTTGATTAAAATCTATATAATAATCACATTAATCATTGTTATATCACGAGTCTAGAGAAACAAGATGTCCCCATTAGATCAAATTGCGAATGCACTAGACGACCAGTCAGAATTATCGATGTCAGTTTTAATGACTCCTGACATGGCGAATTTTTCGGGTAATGTGCATGGTGGAACGATTCTAAAATTGTTAGACCAAGTCGCGTATGCTTGTGCAAGTCGCTATTCTGGTAGCTACGTGGTGACACTATCAGTCGATAAAGTAAATTTTAAAGAACCGATTCACGTGGGTGAGTTAGTGACTTTCCTTGCAAGTGTGAACCATGTAGGTCGTACTTCTATGGAAATTGGTATTCGTGTTGAAGCGCAGAACATTCAAAAACGTACAGTGCGTCATACCAATAGTTGCTATTTCACAATGGTCGCTGTTGATGATCAAGGTAAACCAAAACAAATTCCGGCATTAAATCTAGATAATGACTGGAAACGTTGTCGCTTCGAAGCTGCGGAACATCGTAAAGTGGCGCGTTTACAGGAAAATCATCATCCTTCTTGCAGTATTTATAAAAAGTCGACACAAAGCTAATCGCTTTGGTGGCTGAATATTTGAAAAGATCGCTTAGGCGATCTTTTTTTTAATCTGAAATTTGTTTGGATAGTGCAGTAAGGATTTTAATTCCGAGTGTGCGACTAAAGTTTATTCTTCAAAGCTCAGTTAAAGATAGTCATTCAGTCCAATACTGTTTAATATAAAACGATACGTATCGTTTCGTTTTTTAAATTATGAGTGAAACTGAAAAAACTTCTCGGCGTAAGCAATGTATCTTACAAGCGGTCACAGATGCTTTGGCGGAAAGTGATTATCGAAGCATGACCATTGAAGATATTGCGGCTCGCGCAGGCGTGGGAAAATCGACGATTTACCGTTGGTGGAAGCATAAGTCCGATCTGGTTTTCGATGCTTTTAAAGCGCACACCGCGTCGGTGTTTGAGCTCGATTTATCACAAAGTTTAGAGTTCAATCTAAATCAACAATTGCTCAAACTATCACGGGCTTTAAATCAGCATGTGGGTCGAGCATTGCTGGTCGTTTTGGCGGAGCATCGTGAAGCAGCGGGTGAGTTTTTTAAACAGTATTTGTTACCTCGACGCGAAGCGACACGTGAGCTGATTCAATTGGCCATTCAACGTGGAGAAATTCGAGCGGATTATCCTTTTGAGCTGATGTTAGATATGTTGTATGGCCCGATTCATTATCAGATCATTTTCTTTAATACTCAGCCAGATGAAGACTATATCAAGCGACTGGTGCAGTTGGCGCTTAAGCCGATTCTGATTGAATCAGAAGCCACACATGGTGGTGAGGCAAGGACATCATGATCCATCAAAATCATGCATCACTATGGAACAAGTCTTTTGTTTTTTGTTTGTGTAATAACTTGTTTTTATTTAGCTATTACTTTGCGCTGCTGACCATATTGCCCATTTATATTATGAAAGAATTGGGTGGTACGATTCAGCAAGCGGGTATGGCTTTGACCTTATTTTTAGTGTCATCCATTGCGATTCGTCCCTTTTCCGGCATGATTGTTGAGCGTTTTGGTAAAGCCAATTCTGTGCGTATTTCAGGCTTTATTTTTGTCGTTTTTGCGCTGAGTTATTTGTGGATTGACAGCATGTGGTCGTTGTTGGTCATTCGTTTTTTACATGGTTTTTGGTTCAGTATATTAACCACGGTCAATGTTCCCATCGTAAATGATTACATCCCAGATCACCGAAAAGGCGAAGGCATGGGTTACTTTGTCATGTCGACCAACTTAGGCGTGGTGATCGGGCCATTTTTAGCGCTGAGTATGATTCAATTCAGCAGTTTTAGTACCTTATTTGCAGTATTAGCCTTCTTGGTTGCAGTGGGCTATATTTTTACGTGGTTAGTTCAAATACAAGAACACGTACAGCTTAAATCAAGTGATCAAGCGAGCCAATCCGCAGCCATCCAATGGCGTGATGTGATCGAAACACGGGTACTTGCCATCAGTTTTGTGGCATTGCTGACCGCATTTGCATATTCGAGTGTGATGAGTTTTATCACTGCTTATGCTGAACTGAAGCATTTACTTGCTTATACCACTATCTTTTTTATTGTCTTTGCCGTATCGATGTTGATCGTCCGTCCTTGGGTTGGCAAAGTTTATGATCGTAAAGGCCCGAGCGCAGTCATCTATCCATCCTTTATTTGCTTTGCCCTTGGTTTGGTGATTGTTAGTTTTCTCACGAATCAATGGCTGCTTTGGATATCGGCAGTTTTTATGGGCATCGGCTACGGTTCAGTGTTCCCATGCCTGCAAACGGTCGCGATTCAAACGGTAGAAAAAGCCCGAATGGGACATGCAATATCCACCTTTTTTGCCTTGTTTGATATTGGCCTTGCTGTCGGTTCGGTCATTATGGGTGTGCTGATTGCATACTTTGGATTTCAGGCAACCTATTTATTTTGTGCAGTGATGGTGCTGTTCACTTTGTGGATGTATCGTCTATTCGTGGCAAACCAATTTAAACGCAGTGCTTTAGGAGCTGAATAATGGAATTACGACATCTACGATATTTTGTTGCGGTTGCCGAAGAGCTAAATTTTACCAAGGCTGCGCAGCGAATGTGTACTGTGCAACCTTCTTTAAGTCAGCAAATTAAAGACTTAGAACAGGAAGTTGGGGTGCAATTATTGATGCGAACCAACCGAAAAGTTGAGTTGACTGCAGAAGGTCAGGCCTTTTTAAAAGAAGCGCGTTTGAGTTTAGAACATGCTGAAAAAGCCATGATAGATGCGCGTCAAATTGCGCAGCTCAGTAAAGAACAACTGAATATCGGCTTTGTTCCTGTGGCTGAAATGAAGGTCTTTCCTTATATCATGCCGAATATCCGTGCTCAGTTTCCTGAGTTAAAAATTCATTTTCATAGTTTAATGGATGTCGATCAGATCAGTGCAGTGCGTAAAGGGGAAATTGATATTGCCTTTACCCGTTATGTCGAAGAAAGCCCTGATATAGAATCTGTTCAGATTTTTACTGAGCCTTTGGCGCTGATTGTACCGAAAAATTCGCCTGTGGCAGAACAGCGGCACATTAGCATTAAAAACATGAATAATCAGGATTTTATTATTAGTGATGAACATTCATCACCTGAGCTATACCGAATTATTCAAGATTTCTTTAAGCAAAATAAACTGAATGTGAACTTGGTACAGCATTCGACCAATATTTTGTTAAATGTCAATTTGGTCGGTATGGGCGTGGGGTGGAGTTTGGTACCGTCTTATGTCATTCCATTGCTCGGTGATAAAATATTGGTTAAAAGTACGGTTGAACCTTTGCCGACCATTGGTTTGTATGCGAGCTATCGAAAAGATCGTAAAAATGATGCAATCGAATTGATTTTAAAAGTCTTAAAAGAGCAGTTCTATATGGGCTTTTTCTAAGCTTTTACATATTGCCGTAAGATCTAAATAACTGATGTTACGCAATAACATCAGAAGCGCAATTTGATTCAAATATAAAGTACGATACGCGGTAAGGTCATCCGCAAGTGTTTGAGGCAGGACAACTTCTAATCAAAAAAGTTTTTGCGATACTCTGAATAATTTGACGGTAGTGAACGAGTTTTGCGGTGAGGAGCATTGCTCCGCAAGATGGTTTCCTTGCGAAGCTTCGCTTCTCATTTTGCCGAAACAAAAGTACCTCTAGCCGAAGGCTAATCCCTTTATTCAATCCCTAGATATAAGACTCCGTCGAATAGACTTAAAAAGCATATTAAAAATGCGAAATTACTTTTACGTGTGTAACATCAGTTAAATAAAAAATCCCGAATTAAGCGCTTCGGGATTTTTTTATTTATCGTATTTTTAATCAAAGACTCAATGATACATAGCCTTTGTCACTCTGATTTATTTAAACCATTTTTGTAAATAGGGTTTCATCACGCGGTAGGCAATCAAACCGATGAGTATAATCAGATAGAGTGGCCAAATCGTAATGAGAATAACCAGTAGGTTCAACACAAATTGCCAACCTTTTTGAATACCATACCACGCTCTTTGCCAGAAACTATCGCCATTTAACTGCGCAACAGCATCAAGGTTAATATCGATATGTTCACGGACAGTGGCAGGTTGAGTAAAGCCAATCACAATCGTGCTATAGCGGACACGATCTTGAACTTCTAAGCGAGTCAGGCGTGAGATTTCATTGACTTGCGCTGCTGCTACATGGTCTGGCACGACCGTTGTTTGCGACATTTTTTCTTCGAGTAGTTTTAGCTCATAGCGTTTTGCCGAATATTGCTGACGGTTCAAAAAATGCATAAGGGGCAACAGTTGATTAACGAAATGTGCAGCTTTTTCACTTGGCACACGAATGATCATTTCCGCTTGCGGATTTATTTTTTCAAAGATTTTAATTTTGCCGTCAGCAATCGGGTAGGATTGACTCTCTTGCACCATAAAGTCGATATTTTTCTGTTCAATAAAGCCGCCTAAACTTAGCGTCAGTTTTTCAATTTCTAAGGCCGTTTTAACCACATCTTTCGACTCAAAACTGACATTGGCTTCTCGAACCATTTTACGAGAGGCTTCGGCTGGGTTGACCTGCTCATTTAAAATAGTTTCAGGTTTTTGTGTTGTTGCAGGCGTGGTAGACGGCTCATTGGAAGTGCTTTCCGCTGCTTGATCTTGCTGTGTACTGACTTGAGCAGGTTGTGCATCTGCGCTGGCTTCAGTTGCCATTTCTTCGGTTTTCTTGGAACAGCCTGAAATTAAAATCACCGTAAACATGGCAATTAAATATTTATTTTTCATCGATGTAGAGCTCAATTGTTTGATTATCAGAAAGTCGGAGTAAATACTTTTTGCTTTAAATATAAATTCAAATTTAGCGTAATTATTAGTCGGGCGTATTGTATCGGAAAGTGTTTAAAGCACGGATGAACGCAACATAATTCTACATAAAGCCGCGTATAGTAATAGACAGAACAACAAGGATGAAAATAAGGATATCTACAATGAACCCAGCAATGAAACTCTACAGCAATCCACGCTCACGCAGTAATACCATTCTGCCTTTATTAAAAGAATTAGACATCGAGTCAGAAGTTGACATTATTGAAGTGCCATATGAAGAGATGCATCAAGCGGCATATCTCAAGATTAATCCCATGGGCAAAGTTCCCTGCTTGGTCGATGGTACTGCTGTGATCAGTGAAACTGCAGCCATCTTTAGCTATTTAGCCGATAAATTCAGTGACAAAGGTTTAGCACCCGCATTGGATGATCCAAAACGGGGTGAATATTTGAAATGGATGTTTTTTTGTCATGGTCCGCTGACTGAATATATGGACATGAAAAATGTCGGCATTAGTACTGAGTTGATGGATGAAAAACGTGGCAGTTTGAGTTTTGGTAATGAAAAAATACTTTTAGATTTTATTAAAACAGGGCTTGCGCAGGCACAGCCATATCTGTTGGGGGATAAAATTAGCGCAGCAGATTTGTATTTAGCTTATTGGATGGTGTATGCAATTTCATTCAAAATATTGCCATATTTAGATGAATTTAAACCTTTTATTCAGCAGATTCAGCAACGTGAATCGGTAAAAAATGTGCATTGGTTTCAGTCGGTTTAACTTGGATGCTTATTTGATTGTTGGCTGAACGTGGCGTTGCTATATGTCTAATCATGTAACTCTTTCTTTGGAACTACAAAGAAAGAGTTTTAAATATCAATCACTAAGATGGTAAAGCGATTTTAATTATTGCCTAGATAATGTATGGCAAATGTTGAGCTAAATTAAATAGACTCAATCATTGTTGGTTCTATTTAAAAAATCATGGGCTTCATCATCAGATAGAGGTGGGCCTAAATCTCTTTCAAGTTTGGCATATATTTCAAGCAGTCTTTTTTGATGTGGATCCATATCTAAGGCACGATGCTGCTGATATGTTAATTGATCATCAATCCAATCATAATCTTGAACCGCAGCCCCTGCGAAACTGGTTTTCAAATGGAGTTTGTAATAACCAGAAAAGTTATGTTTCTTGGTATCTAGACAGAGATACGCGAAGGTAGACCAACCACTTTCGGGAAATTTAAGGCGAGTTCGGCAGGGCTTCTTTTCTAGTGTAAATGTGGGTGAATAGACTTGGCCTTTTAGAATGATATTTTTATCTTGACCAAAATATTGAGTTTGTAATGCAAATAAAGCAAGAATCACTGTGGTGAGAAAAAAGCTGGCAATAACTGCATAAAAAAATGAAATGTATAAATGGAAGGACAAAAAATTAGATTCTTCGTTTTTGTTCACATCTTTTTCTAAGCCTAATAAATAGCAATTCAAAGAAATAAGAAAACAGAGGCAAAAAACGAAAATAGGTAACCAACTATTGGCATGAAAATGATGTATCTCTACGAAAATGAGTGAACAGATAAAAATAAAACCTAACAAACTATAAATGAATAATTTCTGAAATCTTTTTTGCATTTTGCGAAGCTTATAATTATGTATTGAACGATTATAGCATCTGATGTTTATAGTGATTATAGAAAAAAATCACCATGCTTTATGCATGGTGATTTTTAATTCTTGCAGATCTATTTGGATTATTAAGCATGCAATTTTGCAAACAATTGTTGGCTCACGCTGTCTAAAGTTTGTGGAATTGCAATCGCTGCAACAAAACGGTCTGGGCGAAGAATCGTAACAGATTCAGTGGTTTTACCAAACCAACCACGAATATCGGTACCAATATCACCAATCGTAATCACATTGTCGTACTTGGTGCGATTTTCATTGCTAAGCTGAACAGCAGGCAATACTTGGATAAATTTAACGCCCAATTTTTGCCATTTTTTCATGGTCGCATCTGACAGGCCCCATTTCGGATCGACGCCCCAAGCAATGATTGCAAAGTCGTTACCGATGACTTCATCGAGTAGGACTTTCTCACCAGATTCAAGTTGAACATATGGTTGAATGAACATTTTACCCACAGGTGAATCTTTAACACCGTTATTGATCAATGCACCACCGTTGTACTTCGGCATTGGCTTGAAGCGCATTTCCAATAGATATTGTTTGATCGGTTTGATGTAATTGAGCGCATACGCGATACCATCACGCACGAAACCTTGCCATTTTTTTGGTGGCGCAAGGACATGACCCGCCATTACAGAAAGATCAATCATTGCTTTTGCATGATCTTTACGTTCAACTTGGTACGTATCTAAAAGCGCAAGGCCAGCTTTGCCTTGTACAACCATTGCAACTTTCCACGCAAGGTTGAACGCATCACGCATACCACTGTTATAGCCTTGACCTTGCCAAACTGGCATGATGTGCGCAGCATCGCCTGCAAGTAAAATACGGTCTACACGGAATTTATCTGCAATACGGGCATTGTGGGTATAAACACGCTGACGAATCACTTCAATACCGTCGGTCGTTGGAAGTACTTTCGACAATAGTTTGGCAATGTTTTCAGGTTTGCTTAATTCTTCTTGAGTTTCACCAGGCATCACCATAAATTCGAAACGACGAATACCGTGTGGAAGAGCAGCAGATACATAAGGACGCACAGGGTCACAGCATAGGTAAATGTGTGGCGTTGCAAGTGGGTCATTATTGATGTCGATCACGATCCATTGGTTCGGTGCAGTTTTACCATCGAAGCCGATGTTGAGGGTACGACGGACCACTGAGTTGCCACCATCACAAGCAATCAAATACTGCGCTTGAATTTTTTCAGCTTCACCGTCTTTATTTTGAATATTTAGCGTTACACCATTGGCATCTTGGCTAAAATCAGACAATTGACGAGAGAATAAAACATTTGTGGTTTCGTACTGTTTTAAACCTTGTAGTAGTACATTATCGACTTGCGGTTGAATAAAGGCATTACGACGTGAGAAACCAAATTCACGAGTGAGCGGTTGAATGTCAGCGAAACAACGACCTTTAGGGGTTAAGAAACGCATCGCGTGGTTCGGTGTTGTATGTGGTAATACTTGATCCACTAAACCTAATGATTGGATGGTACGTAATGATTCATCATCAATACCAATCGCACGTGGGTAGTCAATCAGGCTGTCCAGTTGTTCAATCACAGTGACTTTGACACCTTGCTTACTTAAGTAGTTTGCAATGGTTAAGCCGACAGGACCTGCGCCCAGAATGGCAACTTCCGTTGTGTAATTTGCTTTATTGCTCATGCGTAAACATCCAATCACTTCACATATGCCACTATTAAGTTCTAAAGCAAGGCTTTCAACAAGCTAGGCATAAGTCGAAACGATGAATCGAATTGTCGTGTTTTTTGCAGGGTTTTATTTTAAGTAAATGATATATATTTATTTATATGAAAATCATCAATCATTTTGAATGATTTATCGATCATTAAAATCTATCAATTAGTAGCTTTGAGCATAAAAAAGCCGAACCATTTTTCAATGATCCGGCGACTTTAATTCATTTAGCACAACATTCTATTAGTGAGGGATAAATGTTGAGCAGCAGACTAAATGAATTTAGCGTGTGGAGTACGCTATCCGTCTATTACTGAGCAGGTTGAGCTGGTGCAGAACCTTCAGCATTGGCTTCTGAAGCAGGTTGAGCAGCAGTACCTTCAGCAGCAGTTGTTTCAGTCGCTGGCTGTTCTTGAGTGCTAACCACTACTTTTTCCTGTTCAGGTGCTTCTTGTTTATCTTTGCTTGCAGCAAAACTTGTTGCAGCTGCAGCAGCTAGAGTAGAAGCAAGTAAAATTTGAGTTAATTTCATTTTGAGCATCCTTATATATTTTAGTAAGTCCTGAAAAGATCATCACGTCCATCAGGAGAGAACTCATGCTAAATTGAGAAAACCGAGTGATCAATGCGAGCAACAAAGTGAAACAGACTGGTTAACTGGATGAATACATAACCGTCCATCCTGTGTTTTAAATGTAAAAAAATATCGGAATCTTCATTTAACTTTGCAAGAAAAAATGACCAAATCGACTTCATGATTCATTCATTGTTTACATGATGATTACATTGAAGTCGTAATTAAGCTGAATCCAGAATTTTCACTAAAATCCAAATGTAAGGATTCTTTTCGATATGGCTATTTTTTTAAATATAAGAGTTAACTTTGCCAATAAAATGTGACCAGATATGTCATGCATTCATGCAAATGGAATAAATAGGCTGTTTAACAGCCAGATCATCATTCAATGCCTCGGATACTAGGCTGATCTATGCTTTAGGAAAATGAAGACGGAGAAATGAAGACTAGGCTTGCAGCATTTTTTTGAAATCATTATGGTAAAGGCCATCAATCATTGGCTATTTATTTGAGTGACTCACTTTTGAAATTAGTTTCTACCCACGGTGCGATTCCGGTTCATATTATTTCTGGCTTTTTAGGTGCGGGTAAAACCACAGTTTTACAGCAGTTATTAAAGCAAAAGCCAGCGGGCGAAACTTGGGCCGTACTGATGAATGAGTTTGGGCAAATCGGGGTCGATCAACAGATGTTGCCGCAAGATCAGGGCTTTGCGGTGAAGGAATTATTGGGTGGATGTCTATGTTGTAGCAGCCAACTGCCGATGCAAATTGCGTTGTCACGGTTATTGTCAGAGGTGAAACCCGACCGACTGTTTATTGAGCCGACAGGTTTGGGGCATCCGGGACAACTTTTGGAGCAATTGACTGAGCCACATTGGCATCCGCATTTAGCTATGCGAGCATTGGTGACCGTGGTCGATGGCTCACGCTTACATGATCAAGAGTGGACTTCGCAAAACCTGTATGCCGATCAACTCAAAGTGGCACAAATCGTTGTGGTGTCTCATGTTGATTGTATGAGTGATGCCGATCAAGCTGGTTTAGAACGACTGAAACTAGCGTATTTACCGTATCAGCAGCAATGGATCAATGTTGTCAAAGGTGATTTAAAACTGACAAATATTGATCTTGCCTATGTGGGAAGTCCGCGTAAAATTCAGCCTTTATTGGCGATGCAAAAGCAAACGGTGGTCGATGTACCCACAGAAATTAAACAGTTGCCTTATCATTATGTTGAATCCGCTCAGGGCTATAGTGTCGCAGGTTGGAAACTCCCAAAACGATGGATTTTCGACTTTTTTGAGCTGTTAGATTTACTCTGTGAGCAGCAAGATTGGCTACGGATCAAAGGTATTTTTCAGACAGACCAAGGTTGGAAAACCTTTAACTTTAATCCTGATCAGTTTAATTATCAGTCGAGCGAGGAAAGTATCGATAATCGTGTCGAAATTATTTACCAAACTGAACGTGAATGGCTCGAATTTGAAGATCGATTAATGCAGTGCCGGATTGATGCCGATAAAGCGGAGAAATAAGTAAATCAGCGCAGCAAAAGCTTGCTAAATCTTATATGCTAGGCGCCAAATTTGAGGACTTTCACATGGCGCTAAAAGCTACAATTTATAAAGCAGATTTGAACATTGCCAATATGGATGTACACCAATATGGTGATTATCAATTGACGATGGCTTTGCATCCTTCTGAAACGATTGAACGTTTGATGGTACGTGTCTTGGCATATGCACGCTATGCTGACGAAGCATTAGAATTTACCAAAGATCTTTTCGAAACAGATGAACCAGCGCTGTGGGAAAAAGATTTAACAGGCCAATTGGTGAAATGGATTGAAGTTGGCTGTCCTGACGAAGACAAAGTCAAAAAAGCCAGTGCACGTTGCCCAAACGTTGCTGTGATTACTTATGGTTCATCAGTAGATGAATGGTATAAACGCAACAGCAAATTGAAAACACTGAAGAATGTTGAGATTTGGCAATTATCTGAAGCGAGTACAGCTGCCATTCAAGAGTTATCCGAACGAACCATGTCTTTACAATTAAACGTAATGGACGGCGAATGGACTTTGATAGGTGATAAAGCTCAAGCTGTTATTGAATGGACACAATTGCAATAAGTTTATCATTTGATTTAACTCTTCATGATGGGTGTGAGTTTAGGCTTGCATCCTTATATATAACAATTTTTTAGTGAATACTATTCTGTTGATTTAAAAGTTGATTTGAAACTCAGTCGATCTAAAACCATCATAAAAATCTAATTTGGGGAAAATTTCCAGGCCTCAATTTATGTAATGCTCATGGATGAATCCTCTTTATTATCATTGTAAATAGCGTTGTTTTTACCGCATAAACGTCTTCATTCAATGAACGTTCAAACTTTTAGAGCGCTTTAAATTTTTTATTCGTTTCTTACCAATGCATCTTAGTGATAACGGAATACTCCTAAATGTTTCAAGACATGTGAGCTTTACTAGTAAATGTTTATTTGCATGCTGATCTAAATCATTGTGTTCTCAACTTTGAATCGGTAAGTTCTAACGCATTCAAGGGCATCATGTTCAGACTGATTCTGTTTATAATAGGGTTTTATTTTGATTGCGGCATTTGAGGTTGAGAGCATGAGCAAAGAATTAGAAATTATTGACTTAGTGGTAGGCGAAGGTAAAGAAGCGGTTAAAGGCGCTTTGATTACAACACACTATACAGGCTGGTTAGAAGACGGCACTAAATTCGATTCATCACTGGATCGTGGTAATTATTTTGAAACGGTAATTGGTACAGGCCGTGTGATTAAAGGTTGGGATCAGGGCATCATGGGGATGAAAGTCGGTGGTAAACGTAAGTTAATCGTGCCATCACATTTGGCTTATGGTGAGCGTAAAATGGGCAATGTGATTCCTGCCAATTCAAATCTTATTTTTGAGATTGAATTGTATGATGTAAAAACGCGCGATTAATACAGCGACTGTTTTAGATCAGTGACATGGAAGTTATTGATCAATTGGATAAAATAGTAGTTGTTATTTTTGTCTTTTACCGTAGATTAGAATAATTGCTCAAGTATAAACGCAGGAATCAAAGCCGTTGTCTTTACAGTTGCCTTGCACCAGATTGTTCTGGGTTCTTACCTTTATTATTTTTACATTGGCACTCACTGTATCGACTGCTCAAGCACAGTATGAAACTGCTCCTAAATCGTTTTATTTAAAACATCAAAACGAAGTTAACCAAATCTACTTCACGGAAGACACCAGTAGCCTCTTACAAGGCAAATGGTTGTTTTATCCAAATCAATTTTTAACGTCTCCGAGTTCGGTTCTAGTCGGTCAAACGGTCTATCTGCCTGCTTCATTTAAAGATATTACAGGGGACAGTAAAGGTTTTGGGACATTTACTGGACATTTCCAAATTCCCAAACAATTTATTGGCCGACGTATCGCGGTCTTGATTCCAAATCAGTACGGTGCGTATCGGGTATTTTTAAATGGTGATGTGATCGTTCGTTTGGGCGAGGTGGGGCGTACTGAAGCAGAACAAAAAACGGAGAATGCACCGCGAATTGCCTATTTTGTGGCACAAGATGAATATTTCACTTTAACCATTCAGGCTTCAAGTTTTAACAGTATGCATGGCGGGTTTGAAAACCCAATGCGTATTGGTATCGCCAAGACAGTAAACCGCCAATTCCAACAACAAATGATGAGTATTGGGATGGTGTCGGGCGCCGTCTTGGGTGTGGGACTATTTACGATCCTATTTTCTGTTTTCCGAGGTTTACGCGGTCGCAATAGCCGAAGTAACTTGGTGTTTGGCTTATTTATTGTCTTTTTAGCACTCCATAATTTATTTTCAGCACCTTATGCCTATACCACTTTTACCGATATCAATTGGTTGTGGGGCACGCGATTAGAATACTTATTTACCTATTTGGCATCGATTTTCTTTTTAAGTTATATCCACTTGCTCAGTCGTCGCTATTTATTTACCTTAAATTATCAGATCGCGATTTTGCTGTTGTCGTTGAATATTTCAGTGACTTTTGTTTCGACGCCTGAAATTTTTCAACCTTTGGCAACTTACAGTTTTGCCTATGTGATCGTTGTTCTAAGTAATTTTGCTTATGGTTTTTACGTAACACTGAAAAAGAAAGAACCGTATTCAAAATTAAATTTAATCGCGGTTATTTTCCTGTGCATTACCTTTTTAAACGACTTTTTGCTGATGATGAATTTGATTGATTCAGTCAATTTATCGTTCATTTCAACCAGTTTGTATGCCTTGTTGATCATGTTTCAGCAATCGCACCATTATGCACAGCAGTCGATGCATACGGAACAGTTGAATAATAGTTTGCTTGAGCTAAACAGTTCACTCGATCAGAAAGTCAAAGAGCGCACCTTACAGCTCCATGAGCTGAATAAAAAATTAGAGCTACAAATTCGTATTGATGCCTTAACGGGGGCATTCAACCGCCGTGCACTGAATGCTGAAATTCAACGCTTATATTCGGAGGTCCGTTTTCATAGCCATCGAACATTGGTCTTTGCCATGTTAGATGTCGATTATTTTAAAAATTATAATGACCACTATGGACATCTCAAAGGCGATGAGGTGTTACAGCAGATCGTGAAAACCATGCAAAACACTCTGCCAAGTTCAGCCTATGTGGCTCGCTACGGGGGAGAGGAGTTTGCCATATTGATGCATGATGTTCCGTATGCGATTGCCCAAGAGCAATTACAATTGGTACTCGAAGCCATGCGTAATGAACAGCTTGAACATGTTAATCGGGGTGATGAAAAAAATTACGTCACACTGAGTTTGGGCATGGCATGGATGGATAAGCAAAATGACTTCGAAAGTATCGAAGCTTTAATGAAGCATGCAGACTATTATTTATATATGGCCAAACAGGCAGGACGCGATCAACTTAAGCCTTGATACCATGAATTGTATAGGTTTAAAAACTCTGAGGTGATATCGCTAGTATTCTTTGCCAATCCTTATTTAGATTCATTTATCTTTAAATTCATCTATACAATCATCTTATTTGAAAATCTATCCCTCTACGAACTTTATCTCTCTACTAGCAGAGTTGTTTGACCAATTTAAGCGGAACATCAGCAGGCTCAAAATCCTGATGTGCGACAAAGCCATATTTTTGGTAAAAGGCGAGTGCCGTATGGGTACTTTCTAGACTGATCTCGGTAATATTCTTTTTCCGGACGCAGTGCATCATGTTTAATAATAACGCCTTACCAATGCCTTGGTACTGACGTTCAGGGCAAATATAGTTCAGTAAAATTTGTCCCTGATCACTGACTAAAATAAAGCCGACCACTCGATTGTCACTGACGTAGACCCAACTATCGTTGTAAAGCATCCACATTAAGATATTTGATTGATTTGCCTCCTCAAGCCAAGTTTGAATCACACTTTCATTACGTTGATGGTCCTGGATACATGAACGAATGCTGTTGTGAATCACGTTAATAATTTCGGGTATGTCCTGGATTTGTGCTTCGCGTATCATAATTTTTTCTTTTTATAAAAAAACTCCAACAGCCTGCCATTTCAGAAGATATCGCCCTGTGCTTAAAGAGGCTTATTGTTGCGTTTTATGTTTTTTTGCTGCCATTGCGCCGTTGGGTTGGGTTTTTATTTCAAAATTGTTGCAAAATTTACAAATGTATATTTATAAATTAATCATTAAATATGGATAAATAACCACATAAATGCATCTAACTATACTGTTTTTAAAGTAATAATAGATCTTTTAGAAAAGTATACATACTCAATGATTTCAGCAGGTGTAATAGTTTGAAATAAATTAGCAAAGAAAATAGGCCAAATTTCAGCTTTAAAATAATTTTGTATGAATTTTAAACGTTATTGTGCGTTATATTAGTCCATAAAAATATTCGATGATTCAAGATGTGCATGCGCGTCATCGGCAGTAGGTTGTTATTATGGTTAATTTTCTCATTGTGATGTGTATTCTGATTGCGTTGTCTGCAGCAGGAATCGTGGTCAAAAAAATAATAAAAACAGAAAAATATCGTCAAAAATATACGCGTTACCAAGCACCAAAAAAATCGAACAGTATCTCTTTAGCATCGAATGATGATGCTATACGCCAAGTTGATCAGGTCATTGAAGTAGATGAATATGAACAGCAACTTTTTGATGATATTGCGGAAATTTTCTTTCAACAACAATACAAATTAGATTCGCTACAGGCAGCCGAACAGTTACAAGAAGTTTTTTTACGTCGCATGCCAGTCAATTGTAAAACTCAAATTCGCCAATTAGATCTGAATGAATGGTCGATTTATTGGAGTTTTTATAATCAATCGCTCGAGTATTATTTAGGCCGATACGGTGAGTTTTATACACATGTCGACCGTTTTGGCGAAGAACACAAAATTGAATATCGCTATCAATACTCCGCAAGTTGAAGCAAAATGCGATCTTGGACTAAATCGAGATAACTCAAATCATCGGTTATTCGGGCCATTAAAATCGCGCCTTCATAATCCGCCAAGCTGACTTTGGCAAGTTGAGCGGCATGTTCGATGCTCATGCATCGCTGAAAAAACACTTCAAAGGCAAGTTGCCACTCGTGAAAGATGGATTGTAATTTTGCAAAAATCTCGGTAGGCAAATGTTGCCGTTCCATACTTAAAATCCCGACCAAACAACCTAATCCACCTTGGCTAAAAAACTGGATGGCCTGTTGATGGATGTGCGAGAAAGCCTGTTGAGGGGATTTAGTAGTTTGCTGTAATTGCTGAAAAATACTGTGTTGTAACTTTATATGCGTCAGGTTTAAAATTTCCATCAGTAAAGCGTCTTTATTCGGATAGTCATAATAAAACGCAGCTTTTGAGAGTCCACAGGCTTCAGCCAATTTCCCCATGCTGCAGCCCATATAGCCATAGCGTTTAAAGGCGTGTGCTGACTGTAGCAATAGATATTCTGAGGTGTTTTTCCGTGGACGCATGTATCTCTCTATATGAATAAATCAATGTGATGTGTATGGAGTAAATTGCTCTAGGCGATTAATAGTTCATCAAACCTTCCTATCACTTCCTGCCATAAGGGTTCAGCACCTTTGCGGAAATATCCCATATGACCAATCTGTTTTAGGCCGTAATCTTCCGCTTCAATATTGATATAGTGCATTGACGCTTGCGCATAATGTTGCATAAAAGCATGTCGTGAATTGGGTAATGCCCAGTCATCATCAAGTGCAGCGACCGCATAAATCGGCGTTTGAACTGCAGCATATTGTTGAGATAGCTCACTCAGCTCAGGGTCGGCAAAGAAATAGGTTGGGTTTTTACACCAACGGCGCCATTGTTTATAGACATCGACAGGAAGGTCAGCGCCCATATTGAGTTTGCTCCAAGGCAAATACCCTTTGATGGCAACCATCGGCGGAAAAACGATATTCCACATAACATGAACTTTCATTTTTTCTTTAAAGGGCATATAGCCATGCCAACCTGCGCCAGTGCCAAAACAATACATGGCACGTATCTGATCGTGATTTGAGGTAAGTCCTAGTGCTTGACCGCCATAGGAGTGTCCCACTAGAAAAGTTTCCTGACTGTGTTGTTGCATATAAGCTATGGCACCAGAAAGGTCATAACGTCCCCAGTCGAGGTAGGACATTTTAAAGCCTTTGAGTTTTGGAGGAGCAGAACGTCCAATACCACGATAATCAAAAGTTAATACTTGATAACCGAGTCCTGCGGCATACTCGGCAAAACGACGGTAAAATTGTTGAGGTACACCTGTAGCACTTGAAATAATAATATTGGCCTTAGCGGCAGTATTAGGCCGATATTCAACGCCTGAAAGCGTATAACCATCGGTTGCAGGGAAACTCACGGGTGTACTATGTATTTCTTGCGCTGCTGGTTCTAAATCCGTTGACATAATTTTTCTCTTGATAGGCAGGACGTAAAGGGTTTACTCACTTTAAATAAAGGGTTATTTGCCCTGAAAATTGGCTGCGCGACGTTGTAGCATGGCCATCACACCTTCTTGTACATCTTGTGTTTTTAGTAGTGGTTGTAAGTGCTGATCCAATTGAGCAAAGGCAGCATCGGCTCCCAAATGCACCCCTTGCTGTACTGCAGCGAGTGTTGCCTGAACCGCCAGTGGTGCAGCCTGTGCAATTTGTTCTGCAAGTTCTATTGCACGAGATAAGGGCGCTTGGTCGGTGATTTCAGTCACCAAGTTCATGTCATATGCCGTTTGCGCATTGAAACGTTCACCTGTGAGTAAATAGCGCATGGCTTTATTCCAACCCGCTGCTTGCACAAAGCGAACTGTTGCGCCACCAAAGGGAAGAATGCCACGTTGCACTTCCATTTGAGCAAACTCCGTGTGACGCTGTGCGATCACGATATCGGCATTCAGCATGAGTTCAATACCCGCTGTAAAACAGAACCCTTGTACCGCGACCACAACTGGTTTTTTTCGTTGTCGTGAGTTGGTTCCCCACGGATTAATTTGCTGATCATGAAAATTAAACAGCCCGCTGCCAAGTTTGGGTTGTAGTTCGACCAGATCTAGACCCGCAGTAAAATGATCGCCATGAGCAAAAATCACCGCACAGCGTAAATTTGGATCATCTTCATATTCAGTGAGCGCCAGTGAAAGGTCATGAATTAAATGACTGTCAAACGCATTTCGTTTATCTGCACGGTCCAAACCGATTAAATAAAGATGACCACGAATTTCTCGACTTACACGACCTTGTTGTTCTGACATTTGGATGATTCCTTCTGATTATTCTTTAGGCATAACTAAGTTTTTAAACGATTGTTAGAAAACTGTCAAAACTGATGCGTTCAAAACATCAAAATCAAAGTAAGTTGGCTGAATGGTTTGATTTAAAATTTACAGAGTTGATATGAAATAGTGCAGGATATAGCTTGCCTTTGGGCCGATTTTTTCCATAATAGCTGCAGCTTTTTTAAGGCCCAATCAACCATGTCGAACTTAGAAATATTTGCAGTCATAATTAGCTTAATCGGGGTGACTTTAACCATAAAGCGAAATATGTGGTGTTGGTGGTTTAACTTTGCAGCTTTTTTGCTGTATGCCTACCTGTTTTATACCTACAAACTTTATGGCGAAACCATTTTGCAGTTTTTCTTTGTGGTGGTGAACTTCTATGGTTTCTATCATTGGTTGAAGGGCAAACAACAAGATCATGACATTCGTATTGAACCGATTGCGACCAAAATTGTGATCTTTCAAATGCTTTTAGCTGCGGTGGGCGGTTTGATTTTTGGTTTAAGCCTGCACTATTTTACCGATGCAGCCGTACCAATTTTGGATGCACAATTGGCCGCGTTTAGCTTACTCGCAACATATTGGACCAGCCGGAAACATATTGCTACTTGGGTGCTTTGGGTATTTGTCGATATTATCTATGTGGGTATGTTTATATACAAAGACCTGTATCTCACTGCGGCGTTGTATGCTGGTTTTGTGGGCTTGGCGGCATTTGGTTGGTGGCAATGGACACAAGTCAAAAATAAACAGCAGCAACAGGCGATGAAAGCTTTATCCATTTAGCCCACAGATGTTTTTTTCATTCCCAATTTGACAATTTATAAAAATATATTTACTTTGTAACCATAAAGGGCATTTCATAATCGGGCTTCACCCCGATGAGAAGTGCCTTTTTTATGCCTTAAGAAATGTGGCTGTGTTCATTTGAGTCTAAAACATGTCATAAAATCCTCTGTGAATTTATAAGCAAAATTGGGTGTCTGCGAAGCTTGATTTTAATAGCCGATTCCGAACCCGATGAATAAGTAAAGAGCGTGCAGAGTCATGATTATCGACTTTCAACTTGAGCAGCAACTGCGTTTTGACCGACAAGCTACGGTTCTACTGCAGCAAAAGGCGAGCTTTTTTCAGTTTGAGCAAATAGCAGATGTGTATAACGCTGAATGGCTCAAGGCATTTCCACAAGGGACGCAATGTAGCATCAGCGGTTTGGATGATGGTGCAGATGAATACGGCATCCAAATCAGTTATAAACACCAAAGCATCTTGATCGATTATTCACAACCGATCAAATTGGTACACCGTGATCGGAATGGTGTGGTGCATAGCATGCTGTTAAATTAAAAAAAATTTTAAATCAGTACCACAAAGATTCGTTTTATAAAGATAAAAAAAGTAAAAAAGAGATGAAAAGATATGGGAAGCTATTAAAGCAATGACGCAACTTGATCCCAAAGATTCAACATTTGAAATTTTTAATCAGCTATGTATTGAACTTTTTCATCATTATGGCTCGCACTGCACGTCTTATGAACCCAGCGCTTTGATACATGCAAAACCAATACAACAGCTTCCTGAACAAGCCAGCTTTGATATTTTTAGCCTCGACTTTGGTCATTGGTACGCAAAGTTGTCCTATGCAGGGATGTATTTAAAAATTGATGCGGGCTGGGAATTTCAGCTCGAGTTTAAAGATCAGCATGGGCAAATCTTTCAAAAAAGCCTTTAAGTCAAAGCCCGATTGACTTGAAGTATGGCAATTCTGTTTTTCTAGCTTGGTTTCAGGTCAATGACAGCCACAGCGCTTTCCGATTTAATCCAAAGCACAGTTTTAGCAACTGTAGACTAGGCGACATAAAACAATAAAACCAATATTGACCTGAAGGATTACGAGAATGGCACATCAATTTACCGTCAATGCCACAATTCATGGCGTTTCACTTGAAGATTTTAAACGATTAGCCGCAGATATCAGCTTGCATGAAGCGGTGTGCAAACGCATACCGGGTGAAAATCTAGAAATTTTAGAATCAAAAAAAACAGGTGATATGTATACCTTAAAACGTGCCTATAACTTGGATGTAAATATTCCAGATATTGCCAAGAAGTTTTTAAAAGATGCGTTTCGCTTAAAACGTACGGATATTAGTAATTTGGCGGCATTAACCTCTGACGTCAAACTAGATCCGAACCTACCGCTCGAAGCCAGTTGTAAACGAAGTGTCAGTGGTGATGCAACACAAGTGAGTTTCAATTTGGACTGGACGGTGAAAGTCAAAGTTCCACTGATTGGTGGATTACTTGAAAAACATGCAGAAGGTGAAATTCGTCGTTTTAGTCAGCTTGAGATTGAAATTGTAGAAGATGAATTACGTAAAAATTTAAAAGCCTGAATTGATTTGAAAGTGATTTAAAAAAAGCGGTCATTGACCGCTTTTTTATTTTTAGTGCGAAGTTTTTTCAAAACGTTGACGATAGAGCATCGCAGTAAAGAAGGTCACCAAACAGATGCTCCATATATAATACATGGCGCCAATGTTGCTGTATAAACTCAACCATTGAACCAATGGCAAAGTGATACCACCCGCGATGGCATAGGCCAAATTGTATGAAAATGAAATGCCCGAGAAACGAATCTGTGCAGGGAACATTTTCACCATACTATAAGACACCATACCAACTGTGCCTGATGCCAAACCGAGCAGCATATAGAGCGCAAACACGGTCGATGCTGCCACATGGCCCAAGCTATTATAGAACACGCCCGCAATTATCGCAACAAGGAGGGAACCGAATAGCATCACTTTACCCGCACCGAAGCGATCTGCCAAAAGACCTGCCAAGATACAACCGACCATTTGCATCACAATAGCGGCACTTTGCATTTTAAAGGCATCGGCCCGTTCAAAACCAAAGGCGCCTGTGAGTAAATTTGGCATCGCTAAAATCAGCACAACAACACAGCCGGTTAAGAACCATGTAAACAGCATACCAATCACAACGCCTGTTTTGTGCTGTTGCAGTACTTGTTTCACTGGAAGCTCTTTAGCCAATTGTTTCTTTTCTTGCATGGCTTTAAATACAGGCGTTTCTTTTAAATAACTGCGGAGATAGAGCGCAACAAAACCAAAGATTCCGCCTAGAATGAATGGAATCCTCCATGCCCAATCATGGATTTCTGACTCTGTAAATTGTAATGAAATAAACAAAGACATCAGTGCACCCAATAAGATACCCAAAGATAAGCCAGCAGTGAGTAGGCCATTGGCGATACCAATTTTTTGCTCAGGCACATGCTCTGAAACAAAAGTCCATGCAGCAGGGATTTCACCACCAATCGCGATGCCTTGAATCACGCGCATCAGTAAGAGCAGAAGCGGTGCTGCATAGCCAATACTTTCAAAAGTTGGCATCACACCGATCATCAGCGTAGGCAAAGCCATGAGTAAAATAGACAAACTAAATAAACGCTTACGACCAATCAAATCGCCAAAATGCGCCATCACCACACCACCCAATGGGCGGAAAAAATATCCTGCGGCAAAAATACCGTAGGTATTTAGCATCGCCCAAAATGGACTGAGTCCAGTGGGGAAAAACAGTTCCGAAATAATTTTGGCGTAGAACACATAAATGACAAAGTCATAAAACTCAAGTGCGCCACCGAGGGATGACAGTCCGAGGGTGCGTTTATCTTGACGAGTCAGGCGTGGCTGAGCTTCCATGCAAATATTTTCCAGCAGCAAATAGCATTTGACGATTTTAGTGATTCAAATTTTTATTGAATAATCAAACTTTGTTGCCTTATTAAAAACTTATAGTTATGAAAATATTATTAATTAAGAACAAAATAATATAGATAAAGTCGCATTAACTAAAAGAATGATTGGTATAGATAATAGTGTACCTTGATATATAAATGATAAATATCAATGGTATAGGGCAGTATGATCTACTATTTTACTTTGTACTCTATATAAACCACAAAAGATTCAAAGCCATAGCACGCTGTTGTTTTATACTCAGAACCAATAATAATGCATATTGCATGGTTGTTTTTTTTAAATAACTGATGTTACGCAGTAACGTTATCCGCAAGTGTTTGAGATAGGACTCCTTCTAATCAAAAATGTTTTTGTGATACTTTGAATAATTTGATACTAGTGAACGAGTTTTGCGGTGAGGAGCATTGCTCCGCAAGATGGTTTCCTTGCGAAGCTTCGCATCTCATTTTGCCTAATGAGAAACATCGTTTCGTAAGAGTACCTCCAGCCGAAGGCTAATCTCTTTATTTAAATCCTAGATGTAAGACTCCGTCGAATAAACTTAAATATCATTTTAAAAATGCGTAATTACTTTTACGTGCGTAATATCAGTTAAATAATTTAAGCCCGCTAGACTTAAAAGGATAAAAACATGAGTTATGTTGCTGCTGTTGCACAACGTGGTGAAGCAATTTTGACGCTCACTGCCGCAGAGATACAAGCATCTGAAATAGGTTCTGCATGGTTAACTGCACTAAGTGAAACACTGCATGCCACTATGCTTGAGCGTCAAGGCGTAGGCATTGCCGCGCCGCAAATTTATGTTTCAAAGCGGGTGATTATCGTGGCTTCACGTGCAAATTTACGCTATCCCGACGCGCCTGAAATGGAGGCGATCGTGATGGTGAATCCAGTGATTACATCTCGATCTACGACCACGGTTTTGGGTGAAGAAGGCTGCTTAAGTGTGCCGAATGCACGAGGACAAGTCCCGAGAGCCGAGCAAATTCACGTGCGATATTTGACCCTTCAAGGTGAAGTCAAAGAGAAAACCCTGAATGGCTTTCCTGCACGGATCGTACAACATGAGGTCGATCATCTGAACGGGATCTTATTCACCGAGCGTTTAGAATAATAAACTGTACTATTTCAAAAAGATAAAAGTGACCAATTGAGCTAAAAAAATAGCGGAAAAGTAATTTGAATAGTGGTGTAAGTGAAGTTTAAAGGCTTCAAAGGTTGCACTTTTAACTGTGAAAATAGGCTTTCTTTTTGAAGTTAAAACCTTGTATAACTAGCGAAATAATAAAATAAAAAAGAAGATTAATGGGGAAAAATTGGGGCAATGCTGTCTGTACGAAATGGGGCGTACAATGGCGTAAATTGAAGCATCTTTTGTTTGAGTCAGACTATCTCATCATCAATTGGTCTGACTACGATAAAGGGCGTTTACTTCTCATCTTTGGCATGCTGAGTCAAGTTAGCGTGTTGAAGTGGTGCATCATGAATTTTTATTATTCGACCAATCGGATTTGGTTTAATCCGAGTGCACTCAAATTTAGGATCATGGTCGCTTGTATAGTCCTACTCAGTTATGGCGTATTGGCTGTACTCAGTCTTTATTTCAAAAAATATTTAAATTTTAGACTGTTTTTTAGCTATTTTGCGCCCGTCCTGTTTGGGATCGGCATGATCTATGGTGGCTATATGATCGGGATCTATAGTCCTGCCACCATGGCGGGGACGGTCAATCTGCTGATGGTCGGTTTGGTTTTTTATCGTCCTGCGATTATGCTCAGTATTACATTTCCGATCACACTGTTTATTGGCTACATTTGCTATCAAACTTCGATTGACCATCTAGAATATGCACCGATTTTCAGCCCAGCTTTAAAACAGAGTGAGTTTTACGACAACGCCTTTTGGCTCATGAGTATGGCGGAGTTGTATTTGCCCATATTGATCGTCAGTGCAGTATTTTTTCAGATTTTGCTTTTACAGTGGCGACACCGTGAACAAAAGATGGAAGTCCTCAGCCGTGTTGATGGCCTGACCAATGTGTTTAACCGTCGTTATGTCAGTCATGAACTTAATACGCTCAGCAAACAGACACGGCCTGAATTTGCAGTGGTTTTGCTTGATCTCGACCATTTTAAATTGATCAATGACCAATATGGACATGATGCAGGAGATGCCGTTTTACAACGTGTTGCTCAAATTTTAAATGACAATACTCGTGTACAAGATGTGGTTGGGCGTTATGGCGGTGAAGAATTCATTTTAATTCTAAAAAATCAGAGTTTAGAGCAGGCGATAGAGGTCGCTGAACGTTGTCGATTGGCCATTTCTGACGCTGAAACCATGATAGCCAACCAACATATGTTGAAGATTAGTGCAAGTTTTGGTGTAGCAACTGCGATCGAGGGGACACCGTCTGCTGTGGTCACGCGTATGGCCGATCAAGCGCTGTATATGGCAAAGCAACAAGGTCGTAACCAAGTGCGTAGCTTTCGTGAGTTAAACTTGGCAGAAGATTAAAAACTTAAAAGATAGCGATGCAGCAATTACAATTTCAGCTCGGATTAGCGCAGCTCGACTTTCAGACCGAGCAACAGAATATTCATTTTGATCATGGCTTAGCGGCATTAGTACAAAAATGTGTCCGACATCAGCGTTGCGATGCTTTGGCAATTGAATATTTGATCTATGAAATTGAAGAAATTTTAGAACTATTACAGCTCGATTATCAGACGCAGCGCTATGCTCAGTCGAATGATGCGATGCTGCATCTATTGGCGCAGAGCTTTTTTGAACATGCGACCCACATTGACCGACAAAGCCTTGAACATGGCTTTAATGAAATGATTGAACATACGGAATATTATCAAAATCTATTTGGTGAGCAGGCAATCATTCAACTCAGTTATTTCGTCTTTATTCGAGAAATGATGCACCATTTAAACCTACAGCACATACAGGTTTTAGCTTAGAACACATCTTCACCATAAGGACTTATACAGATGCAGCTCAATTTGTTATAAATAAAAAAGCACACAACAAAAAATAGCCCTTATGAAAACGCCTGTTCCAGACTATTTACAGCATGTCCTTAATGCCTGCGATGCCAATCAACACGGAGCTTTGGCAGATTATATTCCTGAGTTAGCCCATGCCAATCCGAATAGACTGGCTTTGGCACTGTCTACCGTAGATGGCACGATTTATTCTACAGGTGATGACGAAGTCGAGTTCACTATACAGTCTATGTCTAAACCTTTTGCTTATGCTTTAGCGATTCGACATCTTGGTTTAGACAGCGTTTTACAAAAAGTCGGTGTCGAGCCATCGGGAGAGACATTCAATCAAATTGCGCTCGATCCACAGAGCAATACCCCGAAAAATCCGATGATCAATTCGGGGGCAATCACCACACATTCACTTTTACCGCATGACGAACACAGCACCCGAGCTGAAAAACTCCGCGAATTTTTAAGTGAACTGGCAGGGCGTGAGCTGAGTTTTGATGAAACTGTTTACCAGTCTGAAGTGAAGACGGCTTTTCGAAATTTGTCGATCGGTTACATGCTGCGCACAGTCGGTGTACTTGAAGAAGACCCTGAAGATGTGGTGAACGGCTATATTCGTCAGTGTGCAATATTAGTGACGGTTAAAGATTTGGCAAAAATGGCCAGTGTGCTTGCCAATGGTGGTGTGCAAGCAGCCACAGGTAAACGGTTGCTGTCACGTTCGGTGGTGCGCCAAGTGTTGAGTGTGATGATGACTTGCGGCATGTATGATGCTGCGGGTGATTGGCTGACAACGGTCGGTATTCCTGCCAAAAGCGGTGTGGCCGGTGGCATTATGGGGGCTTTGCCGGGGCAGGTTGGGCTAGCGGTCTTTAGTCCGAAACTTGATACACATGGGAATAGTGTTCGAGGCGTCGAAATATTTGAACGACTGTCTAAGGACATGGGACTGCATGTGATGGAGGGAACACCTTCAGCGCAAACGATCGTCCAAAGTCGCTATACCTGCGGGATAGATCATTCGGTGGTGGTGTATGAACTGCACGGCGTATTGCAATTTACGAAGTCTGAAATGTTATTGCGCATACTGCAAAATGAAGCTGTCGAACCGACTCAAATTGTCCTTGATCTCACTAATATTTCTTTGATCCATGATGTCGGTGAACGTATGTTATTTGAATGTGTAGATCGTTTAATTGCGGATGGTCATCGCGTGGTAGTGATCGACTCAGAGCATCTCTTGGAACAAAGTCGAAGTCATGCAGGGCATGAGGTGGTGGTTCGAGAAGAGTTGAGTCAATATTTACAACGGTTTGATGGTTAATTGATAAAAATCCATTGTTGATTTAGGCAAAGGGCCCATAAGTTTAATGCTTAGATCGGCTATAATTTTCTTTTTGCGTTAAATTTGCTTATGTCTTTTGAGTTAAAAGTCAGTTTACTCCCGAGTGTTGAAGCTTTATCGCCACAGCATAAAAAGCTGAATAAACTGATTGAGCAAATCGAACAGCAAAAGCTGGATTTAGATCTTTGGCAAAATGCCAAAAGTGAGATTCAGAGTTATATTCAGTTAAAACTTGTACCGATCTATCGTGATTTGCATGCGGTGTACTACCGTCAACTAACTCAGCTTTGGCAACATCTACAGCAAGAAGACTTAGCCAAAGCAGATTTAGCACAGCTGGATGCAAAATTGACGAAACTGTCTAAGCAGCTTAAAAAATCCAACTACTTAAATACTGCCGAACTTGAAAAGGTTGCAGAGGTTGATGTTTTTTATCAGCATCAGCATCAGCATGCACATAACCAAAAGCTAAATAAAAAGACCAAGTCAGACCAAACTGAACAATGCAAAGCCGAACGCCATGTTGATATTGATCAAGAAAATACAGAAGAACATGAGTCTTATGAAGAATGGGACACTGAGCAATATCAACGTGAGAAAGAAGAGCATCAGCGTAAACGCTTAGCGCAAAAACGGGAACAAGCTGAAAAGTTAGTGAATCAATCACTGAAAACAGTGTATTTAAAAATCACTGCTATGATTCACCCAGACCGTGAACCTGATGAAACTAAAAAGGCAGAAAAAACTGAATTGCTGCAAGTGGTAAACCAAGCCTATGAAGTGCAGGATTTGTTTTATTTATTAAAGCTGCAATTACAGCTAGAAACCAATAAGGGCAAAAGCCCTAAAGCCTTAACTGATGAACATTTAAAGTTTTATAAAATGGCTTTAGAGGCTCAAAGCCAACGCCTAGCCAGTCAGATTGATGACATCACAGATAGCTTTCACTGGAGTGAAAAACCAAAGCCGAAAAATATGCAGGTGAAAGATGTGTATAAGGTGATTGATGGCGATGTTTCAGTGCTGAAAGAGCAAGTGAAGTGGGAAAAAGAACGGCTGAAATATATGGAGAAGGTGAAGGGGTTAGAAGTGTTGTTGGATAATGGGGTGCTTTAGATTTTGCTTTTCTCCCTCTCCCTTTGGGAGAGGGTCGGGGTGAGGGTTGAAGTTATAATGAAAAATATTTAAAAGTACCTGTCCTTTACGCAGCAGTGCTGCTCATCTCCTAGGAGGAGAGGGAACTTCTTTGCGTATCGTATAATTACAATAAAATTAAGAGAAAAATAAAAAAATGAAAATAGACCCACAATTATTAGAATTCGCCAAATCCATGCGCCACACCGCCACCGATGCAGAACATCTGATGTGGCAACTTCTCCGTGCCAAGCGTTTTATGAATCTTAAATTCCGTCGTCAGCATGTGATTCAACCTTATATTGTGGATTTTTACTGTCATGAAATTGGTTTGGTCATTGAGTTGGATGGTAGTCAGCATGGAACAGATGATGTTGTGGAATATGATGCTGAACGGACAAAGTTTTTGGAGGCTTTGGGTTTAACCGTTGTGCGGTATTGGAATCATGATGTGTTGGGGCGGATGGAGGTGGTGTTGGAGGATTTGTGGCTGAAGTGTGGTGAATTAAAAAATACCTCTCCCTTGCGCAGCAGTGCTGCTCATCTCCTAAAAGGAGAGGGAACTCCATTGTGAAATTCACATAAGCTATTAAATCAAATGATGCTCCCTCTCCCTATGGGAGAGGGCGGGGGTGAGAGTTACTGATTTAAAATCTCTGATAAGAATGGATCATTTCTGACATATGTTTTCCAAAATGCTGAAAATGGGTAATTAGGTTGAAGCATATTGGTAATATCTTCCATAAGATCAGCTTTCTGTTGCCTTCTTAAACGGTTCCATCCATTTTTTAGTTGAAAACGTAAGTTTTGCAAATAAGCATGCTCTTCAAGAATTTTTTCTTTCAAATATTGATGGCTTATTTGTTGATTACCACTGTTTGCATTGTTATAGCATTGCTCTAATAAAGCTATGGTTTTATTTGTGAGTTCAAACAAATCAGAATCATTAGTTAATGTATTGGTTAAGATAATTTTTCCATTTGGAACACTTGGAGCTTCCAAAGAAATAACAGTATCTACATTATGACTTTCTTCACAACAGTCGAGTAATTCCTTATGTCTTGAGCCTTTAATACCATTACAGTGAGAGCAAGCATAATAAAGATTATTCCAATCCGTTCTTAACTCTTCACTTTTATTAAGATGTGGTACAAAGTGTTCTACATTAACATTACCGAAATCCGCTTGTTCGCATAAATAACATTTAGACAAAAAATCTTTTTTCAATTGTTTAACTACAACTGGATCTGTGTAATCAGAATTTGTCCAATCTTCAGGTTTATCTGATCGTTTAATTTTAAACATCAAGATCACCTAATTCTTGATTATCTAATAAATGATTTAGTGCTTTAAAGGGCTTTGTTGCACAAACCTATCGTTAAGGGCTTATTCCACAATATAATTTTCAAATGAATAAGCCCACACCTAAAATTTACCGTACTCTCAATTGGTCTACATACAACCGCGCACTTATTAATCGTG
>NZ_VPAO01000017.1:0-73999 GCF_013419235.1 Acinetobacter sp. YH12098 | reverse complement strand
ATTTCGATCAATCAATCAGTAAAAATCCACACAAGTTGTTCTTCATAATCTCTTAATGATCTTCTTGTTGGTTCGTCACCAGCAAGCTAGGTCGGCTATATTACTCTTTATTTCTAAAGAGTCAACCAGTAATTCAAATTATTTTTAAACTTATCAAATAAAACCCAACTAAATCAATTCAACCAAGTCATTGTTTTATCAGAAGTTTTAATCTTCATCACCGCCGATGGATGTGCATTCTACAGCATTTCAGGACCGTTGCAACACCTTTTTTATGATTTATTTTACGCATGTCGTTTTTTTAAACACATAAACATTCTTTTGTATTATTATTGGGCTATATACGCCCTATTTCATATAATAAAACGTATATAAACCCAATTTTCATTCCATTTAATTTAAGAATTTTTGATTTCGTATGGTTGTTTTTAAAAAAACTGCCTATTTAATAATGGCGTGCTCCATTTCACCCATATTATATACAGCTCCCACAGCAAATATTTTCACAACCACTTTCTCTATATTGAGTTATGCCAAGTGGGAAACCACTTCACCCAAATTTTGTGTGATTAATAATTCAAGTTTAGTCAATGATTTTAAAAAACTTGCACCAACCCACAGCACTTATAAAATTACAGCCATCAATGTGAATGACATCAAATCCAGTCATTGCCAAGTTTTATTTTTTTCCAATCTATCAGCAAAAGAAGAACAAAGTATTTTAAACAACCATGTTAATTTCCCCGCCCTCTCTCTAAGTAGTAACAATAGTGAGTGTGAGTCTGGCAGTGCATTTTGTTTGTATAAAAAAAATCAGAGTTATTCGTTTAAAGTTAATATGGAAAGCTTAACGCAGTCACAAATACATATTGATCCACGCGTTTTATTACTGGCGAAGTCATCGGAGTCAGCTGAATGAAACAACTCTATAATCCAATTACATTACACCAATTATTTACGCGTTCGCAGCTCACTATCTTTGCTTTAACTTTTACGATTTGTTCTGCGATTTTTTTGGTGATTTCCACTTATACTATGCATACCTATGCAAAAAACAGCTTAACGATTTTATCAAATGCGATAAACGAACGTGTTCAACCCGCTGTGGTCTTTAATGACCAAACAACGATGCGTCAAATTTTAAATGAATACACTCAACTGTATCCCATTCGATCGATTGAAATTACCAACCATCAAAATGCGTCGCTTGCTCATGCTGAGCAACAAGAAATTTCAACATTCTCTAGCCAAGCGATTTTAGATTATTTCTTTTTTAGCCAACCGATTCGTTTAGATATTCATCATGATCAGAAAAGTTACGGCGAACTGGTCGTATATGGAAACTCTTCAGATTTAGTTAGTTTCTTCCATAAAATTTTGCTGGGCTTGTTTTTAGGTTTTATTCTTTTATTAGCTACTGTGTTTTGGTCGGTGAATTCTGTTTATCAATACTTAATGCAATCTGTTCGCTCTATTGTTGAATCAGCCCAAACCATTAGCATTAAGAAAGATTATAAAATGCGGGTTTCAAACTCTGATATTCAAGAATTACACGCGCTTAGTACCGCCTTTAATGGCTTACTCAGTGAAATCGAACAGTCGAATAAAAACTTAATTTCAGAAAATGACAAACTTATTCATCTAGCACGTCATGATGCATTAACCCAATTGCCAAATCGTAATTATTTTTATGAAAAGCTATTTGAACTTTTTGACTTACAAGCGAACGCTGCTGTGTTCTTTGTCGATATTGAAAACTTTAAACATGTGAATGACCAATATGGGCACTTAGCTGGGGATGCTGTACTGCGCGCCTCATCACACTGTTTAAAGCAAGCACTGCCAGATGATGCTTTCGTTGCGCGACTCGGTGGTGATGAATTTGCAATTATTATCAATCGCTTAAACTTCCTGACGGAACTCGAAGTCTTTTGTCACAAAATACATGACTGCTATAGTTCCACATTTGTTTATGAGCAACATAATATTGCATTACAAGCTAATATTGGTGTGGCACTTATCCAAAATGCAAAATCGCCAGAAGATTTGATCGCAGATGCGGAACGCGCGATGTATGATGCTAAACTTTCGAATAATCATTGGTGCATTGCACTACACCACCCCAACTCATAGGATTTGCTATGTTAAAGAACGCATTTAAAGTTTTATTTATACTTGCATTCACGGCTACTATGACAGCCTGCATGAGTTTAGGTAACTTAAGCTATAAACAAGCACGTATGCTTAAAAAAGAAGGTTTTGTCTTGACCAATGATGGTTGGACACTTGCCCTACCAGAACGACTTTTATTTGGTTTTGATGATTATCAAATACAACCTCACCAAGAAGGCAAACTAAATACCCTCGCCACTCAACTGATTAAATATGACCTAAACAAAATTAAGTTTATTGGTCATACGGATAATGTTGGACAAGCCAATTACAACCAACAACTGTCAGAAAAACGTGCGCAAAGCGTCGCAAACGTCTTTTTAAAGCAAGGTTATAACAGTTCAAATATTCAAATTATTGGCCGTGGTGCTGAACAGCCGATGGTCTCTAATGACACTGAAACCAATCGTGCCATCAACCGTCGCGTAAATGTCACGATCATTCCCTAAATAGCGGAATTTAGAAAAGCCACCTTATGGTGGCTTTTTTATTGTGTTTATAAATTTTAGGCATAAAAAAACCGTTATATGCGGCATCTTTTACAGTATTGTTTTTGAAATAAATGGTCGGAGCAGTAGGATTCGAACCTACGACCCCCTGGTCCCAAACCAGGTGCACTACCAGGCTGTGCTATGCTCCGCTTTCAACTTTAAAAGTTGGGGTGAATGATGGGATTCGAACCCACGACAACCGGAATCACAATCCGGGGCTCTACCAACTGAGCTACATCCACCATCATGTTCTTGCTTGTGAATAACCAATATAACGCATTTTAAATTACAGGCATAAAAAAACCGCTGTATGCGGTATCTTTTATCGACCGTTTTCTTTGAGAAAATGGTCGGAGCAGTAGGATTCGAACCTACGACCCCCTGGTCCCAAACCAGGTGCACTACCAGGCTGTGCTATGCTCCGAATTGGGGTGAATGATGGGATTCGAACCCACGACAACCGGAATCACAATCCGGGGCTCTACCAACTGAGCTACATCCACCATCACAACAAGTTTCAGATTCTATTATCAGAACACCATTAAAATGGCGCGCCTGACAGGATTCGAACCTGTGACCATCCGCTTAGAAGGCGGATGCTCTATCCAACTGAGCTACAGGCGCATTACCGATGACATAGACTATCACGCGATTTTTGCCTTGAGAAATTGGTCGGAGCAGTAGGATTCGAACCTACGACCCCCTGGTCCCAAACCAGGTGCACTACCAGGCTGTGCTATGCTCCGTTTCATCTCAGCTTTCGCTGTATCGCATATCGTGCGGTACGGTGTGCATTCTAGGCGTGACGTTGATTAACGTCAACACCTATCTTCAAAAAAACATAAAAAATCATTTCAAGCGATTATTTATCAAGCACTTTAATCATTTTTCAAGCAAAAATTAACGTTTTAAACTGGCACTGAAATTCAACATCCGATCTAAAGGCAATTTAGCACGCTCAGCCAATGCCGCATCTACAAAAATTTCCTGATCGCCTTTTTGTAAAACTTCCAGAATGCCATCCAATTCATTCATCGCCATCCAAGGGCAATGCGCACATGAACGACAAGTCGCTCCCTCACCTGCCGTCGGTGCTTCGATGAGAATTTTATTCGGCACAGCTTGCTGCATTTTATAAAAAATACCGCGATCTGTTGCCACGATTAAACGTTCGTGTGGCAAGGTTTGTGCAGCCTTGATCAATTGCGAGGTGCTACCGACGGCATCTGCAATATCCACCACAGATTCTGGTGACTCTGGATGTACCAAAACTGCTGCATCAGGATACAGCGCTTTCATATTGGCAATCCCACGTGCACGGAACTCTTCATGGACAATACATGCCCCATCCCATAGCAACATGTCTGCACCAGTTTTCTTTTGAATATAGCGACCGAGATGCTGATCGGGTGCCCAAATAATTTTTTCACCTAAACTATCTAAATGCTCAACAATTTCAACAGCACAGCTCGAGGTTACCACCCAGTCTGCACGTGCTTTCACTGCCGCCGAGGTATTGGCATATACCACAACCGTATGATCCGGATGTTCATCGCAAAATTTGGTAAATTCATCGACCGGACAGCCCAAATCAAGTGAGCATGTTGCCTCCAGAGTAGGCATCAGTACGGTTTTTTCAGGAGATAAAATCTTTGAGGTCTCCCCCATGAATTTCACCCCTGCAACCACCAACGTCGTTGCTTGATGGTCACGACCAAAACGTGCCATTTCAAGTGAATCCGAAACGCATCCACCGGTCAGTTCTGCTAGTTCCTGCACTTCAGGATCACAGTAATAGTGTGCAACAAGGACAGCGTTACGTTTTTTGAGTTCCGCTTTAATTAATTCAAACTTTTCAAGCTTTGCAGCTTCCGTTAAGTGATGCTCTTTAACATCACCCAAACGATCCAAATGCGCTTGTACAATTGATTTTGCTTCATTTGCAATTAAGTTGTTTGCATTATTCATCACAACGTCTTCTCTACCCTTAATGCCTGCTACTACACAGGTGCTTCACAACTGACCCATAAATATGGCACTTGGCTATTTTTTACCGGTCATTAAAAAGTTCCACTTATAAAAAAGCCTCACAACGGAGGCTTTTCAAAAACATCAAATATCTTATGAACGGTAATCTGCGTTAATCTTGACATAATCATACGACAGGTCACAGGTATACACAGTATCTCGAGCACTGCCACGTCCTAAATCTACACGGATCGTGATCTCAGATTTCTCCATCTCTGCAGCCCCTGCTGCTTCGGTATAATCTGCTGCGGCACCACCGTCTTTACAGATTTGAATATCACCTAACCAGACCTGAATTTTTTCAACATCTAAGTTTGGCACACCTGCATAACCAATAGCTGCCAAAATACGGCCCCAGTTTGGATCTGATGCGAAGATTGCAGTTTTAACCAACGGTGAATGTGCGATGCTATAGGCAATATCACAACATTCTTGAGTATCTGCGCCGCCTTCTACCGCCACAGTAATAAACTTCGTCGCACCTTCACCATCACGGACAATGAGCTGTGCAAGACGCTTCATTACACGTGTTAACACGTCTAAAACAGCAGCATAACGTGAATCTGATTCTGAAGTAATTTCTACGCCACCAGCTTGGCCCGTTGCAATCAAAATACATGAGTCATTCGTTGAGGTATCACCATCCACCGTAATACGGTTAAACGACAGGTTAACTGTGGTTTTCAAAAGCTGTTGCACTAGCTCACGGCTAATGGGTGCATCAGTTGCCACATAGCTCAACATGGTCGCCATATTTGGACGAATCATGCCTGCGCCTTTAGAAATACCTGTCATGGTATACAGAACGCCATCTAGTTCGAACTGTTCAGATGCACCTTTAGGTGTTGTATCTGTGGTCATAATGCCCGTTGCCGCATCCAACCATGCATCTTCCTGCAAACTATCTAATGCGGGTTGCAAGCCTTGAACCAAACGATCAATAGGTAATTGCTCACCAATTACACCTGTTGAAAATGGAAGAACTTCTGTATTTTGAACACCTGCCAGTTCTGCCAGTTTCGCACACGTCGCCTCAGCATTTGCCATGCCGATTTTGCCAGTACCGGCATTGGCATTTCCGGTATTAATCACCAAATAACGTGGATTACCTGCTAATAAGTGTGCTTTCGAAATATGAACAGGCGCGGCACAAAATGCATTTTGAGTAAATACGCCTGCAACATTAGAACCTTCAGCAAATTCAAAAATGACAAGGTCACGTCGGTTCTGATAGCGCACATACGCTTCAGCCGAACCGATTTTTACACCTTTCACCACATGCATCTGTGGCATAGATACGTCACCAACTGCCATTTTTCAACGTCCAACTATATGAGTTATAAAAAATACAGCTTAGTGCAAAATCTATAAAAAATCGAGCAGAAGCACGGTTTTGCTGTAATTTTATTGTGGATTTCTTTTGCACATAAAAAAACCAGTCTTTCGACTGGTCTTTATCCATGTTCGTCGTAAATTAGTTACGCGCAAGCTGAGTTGCTTCATCAAGAAGCACTTGTTTCGCTTTTTGTTGACTCGCAGCAGAAAGGGCTGGGTTTTCAGCCACAATACGGTCAGCATTCGCCGCATTGGCTGCTGCAATTTTTGCAGTTTGCAATACGATTGGACGATTTGGATTGGCAAAGGTATAACGAATACCCGTACGCGGGCTTGCTACAGTCACTTGACCGTCAGTACCAATCTGTACTTGAGTTGTTGTTGGACCAACTGCTTGTTGAACTTTCTCTACAGAAGTCGTCTGAGGAGCGTTTGCAAAGGTAAAAGTTGGCAAAGCCAAAGCAGCAATCATGAACGGTTTTAGTACTTTTTTCATTGTCTTTTCCGTCTTACGGTTATTGATAGAAACTAAATAACATTTAATCCGCTGCACTGCAAATACTATTCAGGTCAGATTAGTAGTGTAAATAAAAAATCAGAGCGCGAAGGCTCTGATTTATTTGAAATTAAACAATGCTGTTTAGATTTTACCGTGACATTGTTTATATTTTAGACCTGAACCACATGGGCAAGGCGAGTTACGACTTTCTGGCGGAACAATCACTTGCTCTGCAGGTGTGTATTGCGCATCGATAACATCATTACCATTGGCTTCAGCCAACAAATTATCAAAGTCATTGTGTGACAATTGAAGATTCATTGATTCAGCTTGAGCCTGTTTTTGAGCTTCCATTTCTGCAAGTTCTTCGGCTGTAGGCACATGAATACGAGATAAATCTGTCACGACATCGGACTTAATCACAGCAAGCATGTTTACAAATAAATTAAAGGCTTCTTTTTTGTATTCTTGCTCAGGATTTTTCTGCGCATAACCACGTAAATGAATCCCCTGACGTAAGTAATCCATTGCTGCCAAATGCTCTTTCCAATGGCGGTCCAATGAATTCAACATAAAGTGACGTTCGAGCATTGCAGCCGTTTCGTCACCCATTTGCGTACGACGTGAACGGTAGTGCTGAAGAACTTCATCAGTAATACGTTCAACCAAAGCTTCCTCATCCAAACGACGATCTTGCTCTAGCCACTGCGAAATTGGCAATTCAATCGATAGATCTTCACGAAGTGCTTTTTCAAGACCTTCAATATCCCACTGATCGTGAATAGACTCAGGTGGAATATATACTTCGATCATGCCTTTAGTCACATCGTTAATCATTGTTTCGATGTAATCTTGCAATGATGCTTCTTCAAGAATTTCATCACGTTGAGAGTAAATAATCTTACGTTGCTCGTTGTTTACGTCATCGTATTTCAATAGATTTTTACGAATATCGAAGTTACGTGCTTCAACTTTACGTTGTGCATTTTCAATCGAGCGTGACACCATTTTATGCTCAATGGCTTCATCTTCTTTCAGACCCATGGCACGCATCATCGCAACCACGCGATCACCAGCAAAGATACGCATCAAGTCATCTTCAAGCGACAAGTAGAACCGTGATACACCTGGGTCACCTTGACGACCCGCACGACCACGTAACTGGTTATCAATACGACGAGATTCATGACGTTCTGAACCAATGATGTGTAAACCACCAGAGTTCAACACCATGTCATGATTTTGTTCCCACTCAGCTTTTAAACGCGCTTCATCTGCTGCCGTTGGCTCTTCAATCTTCGCCAGTAAGGCTTTCCAGTTACCACCCAACAGAATATCGGTACCACGACCGGCCATGTTGGTAGCAATCGTCACTGCACGCGGTGAACCCGCTTGCGCAATAATATCCGCTTCACGCTCATGTTGTTTCGCATTGAGCACTTCATGTTGAATGCCAGCTTCTTTCAGCTTATCTGATAAAATTTCAGAGGCTTCAATGGTTGCTGTACCAATCAGAATCGGTGCAACACCTGCTTCATGAACACGTTGAATTTCTTGAATGATGGCGTTGTATTTACCTTCACGGTTTAAATAGATTAAATCATTTTGGTCATTACGAATCATCGGGCGATGGGTTGGAATCAGTACAACATCCAAGCCATAAATTTCTTTCATTTCTGCAGCTTCAGTATCTGCAGTACCCGTCATCCCTGATAATTTCTTATAAAGACGGAAATAGTTCTGGAATGTGGTGGTTGCCAAAGTTTGGTTTTCAGGTTGAATTTCCAAACCTTCTTTGGCTTCTACCGCTTGATGCAAACCTTCAGACCAACGACGACCCGGCATGGTACGACCGGTGTTTTCATCGACAATAATCACTTCACCATCATTGATGATGTAATGCACGTTGCGTTGGTATAGGTAATGCGCACGAATGGCCGCAGAAACATGGTGTACCAAGTTTAAGTTTGCAGATGAATATAGACTTTCACCTTCAGCAAGCAAGCCCATTTGAATCAATTCAGCTTCCACGGTTTCATAACCGACTTCGGTCATTTCTACAGAACGCTGTTTTTCATCAATCCAGAAGTGACCGCCATCTGGCACCTTCTCTTCTTTTTGTGCATGAAGTTTTGGTGGGATGCTGTTAATTGCGGCATACAACTGAGAAGAGTCTTCTGATTGACCAGAAATGATCAACGGTGTACGTGCTTCATCAATCAGGATCGAATCGACCTCATCGATGATGGCATAGGTTAAGCTGCGCTGTTTTTTCTCAGCAGCAGAAAACACCATGTTGTCACGCAAGTAGTCGAAACCGAATTCGTTGTTGGTACCGTAAGTAATGTCAGCACGATACGCTTGAGCTTTTTCAGTCGGGTCTTGCATTGAGTAGATGATCCCAATGCTTAAACCTAAAAATTCGAATAATGGACGGTTTAACTCGGCATCACGCTGCGCCAGATAATCGTTCACTGTAATCACGTGAACGCCTTCGGCACTAATGGCATTGAGGTAACAAGCAAGCGTTCCCATGAGGGTCTTACCTTCACCGGTACGCATCTCTGCGATCTTACCTTCATGTAAGGTAATACCACCAATCAGCTGTACGTCATAATGACGCATGCCCATGACACGCTTCGCAGCTTCACGACAAACAGCAAACGCTTCAGGTAATAATTTATCAAGGCTGTCGCCTTTTTTATAACGTTCTTTGAATTCTTCAGTTTTTGCAGATAAGTCTGCATCGCTTAGAACAGATATCGTCGGCTCGAGCGCATTAATCTTCTCTACGATTTTACGCATGCGTTTGAGTTCGCGCTCATTTTTGGTACCGAAGATTCCTCCGATCAGACTTGCCAACATGAATAGACTCTCTAAATCTTGCTTGTCAAATGAATATATTTTCTTAGTCGTTATTATGGTGCTAGAAATTCGAAGTACAAGGGTTTTGCACAAAAATCCCCTTAAATATTCTGCGCTCGGGTTCTAGCCCCGGAGACTTAAGGCAAGCTAATGTAACAAATTTTCTGCAGACAACATAGTGACTCTGTCGTGAGATATTTCGCATTTATCCCCCAATAAAACTGTTTTATATGAAATATATTCATAAAGAAATGAAAAAACACTATTTTTAATCATAAAAAAAATCCTTCATATTTATTTTCAAGTTAAACAAATTCAATAAATACGGGGATATTCCATGACGATTCGTTTAGGTGATACTGCACCAGACTTTACTCAAGACTCAAGCGAAGGCAGCATTCATTTTTATGACTTTTTAGGTGACAGTTGGGGCATTTTATTTTCGCATCCTGCCGATTACACCCCAGTCTGCACCACAGAACTTGGATTTACCGCAAAACTAAAAGATGAATTTAGCAAACGTGGTGTCAAGGCCATTGCCCTGTCTGTTGATGATGTTGAGTCGCATCATGGTTGGATTAACGACATTAATAATACTCAAAATACCACGGTCAACTTCCCGATCATTGCAGACAAAGACCGTAAAGTGTCTACCCTTTATGATTTCATTCACCCCAATGCCAGCGAAACATTAACTGTTCGCTCTTTGGTGATCATCGATCCAAATAAAAAAGTCCGTTTAATCATTACTTATCCTGCATCTACAGGGCGTAACTTCCATGAAATTTTACGTGTCATTGACTCTTTGCAACTGACAGACAACCATAAAGTTGCAACACCGGCCAACTGGCAACAAGGTGAAGATGTGGTGATTGTGCCGTCATTAAAAGATGAAGAGGAAATCAAACAACGCTTTCCTCAAGGGTATAACGCAGTTACGCCTTACCTTCGTTTAACACCTCAACCTAAGTGAGGATAAAACGGAGTATTACGCTGTCCGAGCGCAAGATAAGAAGCTCTGCTGTGAGTGACCAAAGCGAAGGTACAAATTTAACTATTTTTAAGTGCAGCACCTGACCCAACTCAGAATCATAACCATAGTTACTTATAGTTACTGATAGTTTTCCCCTCAGAACGAATTACGAGCCCGTTCTGGCATTCTCCAACCTGCTCATCTCCGGATGAGCTTTTTTTGATTACAAATTCCTCTCAGGGATTAGATTGGTTAAACATCACAATTCCGTTATAACTAAGAAAAACTTGAAAACAACAAACCGTGATTCATCAAATTCATCATTTACATTGTGGTAGTTTTTGTCCAACGTGTGCCCCTTTATTTGGACAGAAAGGCTTTCGCGCACATTTGGTCTGTCATTGCCTGCTCATTGAAACCGATAAAGGGCTCGTCTTAGTCGATACAGGACTGGGCTTACAAGATTATTTGCATCCACAAAATCGTTTAGGTCGGTTTATTTCACGCACAGCGCAGATCAAATTTAATCCGCAACTGAGTGCGATTCATCAAATTCAAAAATTAGGCTTTAAGGCTCAAGATGTTCAACACATTTTGTTGTCACACTTAGATTTTGATCATGCTGGCGGGATCTCTGATTTTCCGCAGGCGACTGTGCATGTCTTAGCCAGTGAATATAATGCCACTCAAAACCTTCATAGCTTAAAATCACGACTGCGCTATCGACCACAGCAATTCCAACTGCATCGTTATTGGAATTTTATCGAAAGCATCGGGACGCAAGCATGGTTTAACTTAGAACACACTGCCGGTCTATCTATTTTTCAAGATGACATTTTAATGCTTCCACTTTTGGGACATACCGCTGGTCATGCCGGTATTGCGATTAAAAATAACCAGCGCTGGTTGTTATATTGCGGCGATGCTTATTACTCACAGCATCAATTAAATCCAAATTTTCATTCGCGGGCCTTAAATCAGCTTGAGCGTTTATTTGCCACCGACAATACACAGCGACTGCACACACTTCATAAGATTCAGCAGTTAGCACAGCATCCGGACATCGATCTCATCTGCGCACATGACCCATTCGAACTCGCTCGCCATCAGAACACAAGCAATGACCGCTAAAATCCTGCCAATGATCCTCCTTAGTGTTAGCTTCAGCTTCACGGGTTGCATGACATCAAATCCATTACCGTTAAATGAACGTCCTCAGCATTGGGGAAAAGTCTTTCATCAACAGCATAATTTTTATCAAATCAGCCCAACAGTATTTCGCAGTGAACAACCTGATACAGATCTCGCCCCTGTTCTACGAGAACAGCACATCGATGTGATCATAAATTTACGTTCACGGCACCATGACCCAGAACGCTTAGACAACGCTATTGATATGCAAAAGATTAATTTTGTACATATTCCGATACACACGTGGCAAATCGATCGTGAAGATTTATTGGCGGTGATGAAAACCATAAAAGTGGCTGAACAACAGCAGCAAAAAGTATTAATCTATTGCTACCACGGCTCAGACCGTACAGGCGCGAGTGCGGCCATGTACCGTATAATTTTTCAGCATTGGTCCATTGAGGAAGCAAAACGTGAAATGAAACAAGGTGGCTATGGCTTCCACCCTATTTGGAAAAATATTGACCGTTTATTCAGCCCTGAAAATATAAAATGGATTCAGCAACAACTACTAAATCCATCTTATTAAAGGTCATTTCTCAAATAAACTTAGCGTTTATCGAGAGGTACCCAATCAATCACCCAAGCCGATTTCATATTCAAACTTGCATCTGAATTGATCTTTTTACGTGTTGCGTCCGCAGCATCACGGTCCTTCGAAGGGCCAACCATAATACGAATGCCTTTAGATGTAGGACTCTTCGTCACTTTATAGCCTTTTGCACGTAATTTTGCAGCGACGGCATCTGCATTGGCTTCATTGGCAGCTAGAGCAACTTGTACCATCCATTGCTTATCGCCATTTTCCAACAGATCACGTGCTTTTTCAGCTTCAGCTTTTTTCTTGGCTTCGGCTTTACGCTTTTCTTCTGCCTTGTGTTTTTCTTCGGCTTTACGCTTTTCTTCTGCCTTGTGTTTTTCTTCGGCTTTACGCTTTTCTTCAGCCTGTTGCTTCGCTTCGGCTGCTTTCTTATCTGCTGCTTTTTTCTCAGCTTCAGCATGTGCTTTACGTTCAGCTTCTTTTTGAGCATCCGCTTTACGTTTTGCTTCGGCTTTTTGTTTATCTGCTGCGATACGTGCCTGATCAGCCTTTTGCTGCGCCGACTGAGTCTCTAACTTTTTTTGAGCCGCCAACTTATCCTCAGCTAAACGCTTTTGCTTGGCTTTTTCATCTTCAACCAATTCGGGCGGAATATTATCCGAACTTTGTTGAGCTGAACGATGTGCGTTTAAAGCTGCATATTCTTCTGCTGCTTTACGTGCTGCATCCGCTTCCGCTTGTTGTTGCATCGCTAAAAATTCTGCTGCACGTGCTTCTTGCTCCGCAACCGATTTTTCACGGGTACGTCGTTGTTCTTCGAGCAAACGCTTTTCAGTTTCAACATCAACAGTCAATGATGACATTTTACCCGCACCCTGACCTTGTTGCTCAACTTGAGCCATTTCAGGGGTTTGGCTTTGATTTTGATGTATTTCTTCTTTGCCTTTAAGTAAAAGTGCGGCCAGCAGTACACCACCACCTAATAAAACAACACCACCCATCCAGCGTTGTTTGTTATTCATTGACATTCTTCCAGATACTCCCATACCGCTTCTAAGGTATGAAATGAACCACATACCAGAATCAGCTGATTATTCTTTGTTTCTTCCAGCGCGGACTTAAAAGCTAATTGCACATTGTCATAATGTTCTACGACTTGATGCTGCAGTGCGCTATCCAATTGTGTGATAGATGCCGCACGTGGCACATTTAATTGTGCAATTTTCCACATTCTTACCGTATCTTTCAATAAGTTAACGACAGAATTTATGTCTTTATCAGTCAGCATGGAGAAAACGCTGATCACTTCTGTGTATTGTTTATTGTACTGGAGAAAATTTCGCAATTGCTTTAACAAAAATTCAACACCATGCGGGTTATGTCCCGCATCGAAAATCACCGTTTTACCTGCAATTTCTCTAACTTCAAAACGGCCTTGTAACTTGGCATTGATAATCCCTTGAGCGATCGACTGCTGAGAGACCACCAAACCACTAGCTAATATTGCTGCTACAGCCGTAGAGATATTTTCGAGTGCCAAAGAACCCACGGGTAGTTTTAAGGTTGAACCTGATGAGGCAAACATCCAAGATTGTCCATCATCACTGTACTGATAAAAATAATCACGATTGAGTACATGTAAAGCGGCTTGGCAATCTTCTGCTTTTTGACGAATAGCTTCAGGCAAAACTTGCTGCCCACCAAAAATTACGGGAATATTCGGACGAATAATTCCTGCTTTCTCAAAAGCAATTTTTTCAATGGTGTCGCCCAACCAATCGGTATGGTCTAAACCAATATTGGTAATCACTGCAACATCTGGATCGACAACATTGACTACATCAAGTCGACCACCTAGGCCTACTTCAAGTACCCATACATCACAATGTTGTTGTTTAAAAATAACAAAAGCGGCCAAAGTGGTCGCTTCAAAAAAAGATAAACTTAATTCACATTCACGACGCGCCTGATCAACAGCTACAAAAGCATCAATCAGGGTTTGGTCGGCTACTTCAACACCTTGAAGCTTTACACGTTCATTGAATCGATAGATATGCGGTGATTGGTATAGCCCCACGTTATAACCTTGGGCATTTAAAATCGCAGCCAAAGTGGTCGTGGTTGAACCTTTACCGTTTGTTCCCGCGACCGTCAGCACTTTCGCATCAGGCTGGGTTACACCTAGTCGTTCCGCAACAGGAATTACCCGCTCCAGTCCTAAATCAATACCCGTAACATGAACATGGCTCCAATAATCGAGCCATGTGTTTAAAGAATCAGTTGCAAGTGGTGCTGTGTTCAAGGCAAGTTCATCAATTTCGCTACAATACGATAAACTGTATCACGTAATGCATGACGGTGGACAATTTGATCGACTACACCATGATCAAGCAAGTATTCTGCACGTTGGAACGGTTCTTCCAATTTTTCACGTACAGTTTGCTCAATTACACGCTTACCAGCAAAACCAATCATGGCTTTCGGTTCAGCCAAGTGAACATCACCGAGCATTGCCAATGATGCAGTCACACCACCATAGACTGGATGTGTCAGCACCACTAGATAAGGCAAGCCTGCATCTTTCATTTTTTGGATGGCAGCAGAAGTACGCGCCATTTGCATGAGTGACAACATGCCTTCTTGCATACGCGCACCACCAGAGGCAGCGAAGCAAATAAGTGGTTGTTTGGATTTAATCGCAAGTTCAGCCGCTTGAACAAAACGGTCACCAACTACAGTGCCCATTGAACCGCCCATGAAATCAAATTCGAAAGCAGTCGCAATCATTGGAATGCCTTTCAGCGTTCCTTGCATTACCACTAAAGCTTCTGTTTCACCGGTTTTTTTCTGCGCTTCAGACATACGGTCTGGATACGCTTTGCTATCTACAAATTTAAGTGGATCTTTGGCTTTAAATTCTTGACCCAATTCTTTTTGTACTTGGTCAAAGAACCAGTTCAAGCGATCACGCGCTTTCATTCGCAAGTGTTCATCACACTGCGGACAAACGTAGGCATTAAATGACATCGCAGTACGAGTCACAAGTGCATGACACTCAGGACATTCAATCGTCGGCTCAGTAAATGTCGCCTTTAATGCTTGCTGTTCATCAGGTACATGAATACCTGGTACCGCACGCTCTGTCCATGGCGTAGATGCGCTCAGAATTTTGCCTGTTTTTGCGTCTTGACTCATACTAACTCATCGAGCGCAGCTCGAAGCTCCTTCACTTTATTCACTGTTTCGATTACAGCTTGTTCTGGCGCTAAGTTTGCAAATTGTTTAACAAAAGCACTACCTACAATCACCGCATCTGCAGCAACACCCATGGCTTTCGCCGATGCTGCATCACTAATACCAAAGCCAACGCCGACAGGTACCTGAGTATACGATTTGATTTTTTGAATACGTGCCGCAGCTTCAGCAACGTCTAATGTCGCTGCACCTGTCACACCTTTCAAAGAAACATAGTAGATAAATCCACTGGCTTGTTTTACTACATGCTGAATACGTTCATCAGTGGATGTTGGCGCAAGTAAGAAGATTTGATCCATGTCATATTTTTTCAATACTACATCTAGATCTTTTGCTTCTTCTGGTGGAAGGTCCACCAAGAGCACGCCATCTACACCGCATTCATGTGCATAGGCAACAAACTTTTCATAGCCGATTACTTCAACAGGGTTTAAATAGCCCATCAGTACCACGGGTGTTTCTGAATCGTTTTTACGGAACTCTTTCACCATGTTCAAGGCATCTAGAGTATTGGTTCCTGCAGCAAGCGCACGCTCAGCAGCAAGTGCAATAACAGGACCATCCGCCATTGGGTCTGAAAATGGAAGACCCAATTCGATCACATCTACACCTGCCTCAACCATTTGATGTAACAAAGGTACCGTTACTTGTGGATGAGGGTCACCAGCCATAACATAAGAAACCAAGGCCTTACGCTGTTGAGATTTAAGCGTTCCAAATCGAGTGGCTAAACGTGACATAGGGTTATACTTTCCTTGAATGAATCAAAACTATGATGTGGGTTTTGTCGAAATGCAAGACATCGCATTGTAACGCTATTTTTTACCCATTGAACAGGGCATACAATCCTCAGTCGGCATTTCTCATGCAAACATAATTTTCCAGAACAACCCGAAAGCATCATTTACCGATATTTCAGTTTTTTTCACAATGATCAAAGATGCCTAATTTTAGGATCTGGCAAAATTATAAGGTTTTAGATTAACTTAATTTTATCATCAAAAAAATGTTAAAAATAACAGGCTTAGCATTTACATTTTAATTTTCCTTAAATTGCAAAACCTGCTTTATACTAGCCGCATACTTTTATTTTTTTATCTCCTATGTCCTCCGATTCACAAGTGAAAGTGCCTGCTCGGGCATTTGCACTGCTTCCGCTTATTGTTTTTCTGACCATTTTTTTGGGCAGTGGTATTTACCATTCCATCATTGGAACTGAGTTTGCGTTCTATCAAGTGAAAGCCCCAGTCGCTGCTCTTCCTGCGATTGTATTGGCAATTTTGCTCTATCGCGGCAAGATCAATGACGCGATTGATACATTTATGAAAGGTGCCAGTCACCCGAATTTGATCTTAATGTTCATGGTCTTTATGCTCGCTGGTGCTTTTGCCAGTGTCAGCAGTGCCATCGGTAGTGTCGATGCAACAGTGCAGTTGGGACTATCGGTGATTGCGCCTGAGTTCGTGCTGCCCATGCTGTTTATTATTGCGGCCTTTATTGCCACAGCGATGGGAACCTCCATGGGCACTATTGCAGCCTGTGCACCAATTGCCTTTGGTTTTACTCAAGTCACCGAAATTGAAGCGGTGTATGCCATTGGTGCTGTGGTCGGTGGTGCTATGTTTGGTGATAATCTGTCGATGATTTCAGATACCACTATTGCTGCAACGAACAGTCAAAAAGTTCAGCTTCGCGATAAATTTAAGGTCAATGTCTGGATTGCTGTTCCTGCATCGATTGTCAGTATTTGTATTTATTTATTCATGAGTCAAGGCTCACAAGCGATTGAACACAAAGCTTATAATGCGTGGCTAATCCTGCCGTATTTAGCCGTATTTATTTTGGCCTTTTCACGTTTGCACGTGCTTGCTGTGCTGACTATTGGTGTCTTACTGTCTGGTTTGATTGGTTTGGTGATTCAACCTGAATTTAATTTTTTAAGCTTAAATAATTCTATTTATGACGGCTTTACCGGCATGTTTGAAGTTGCCCTGCTTTCTATTTTCTTGGGTGGTATTTCTGCCATTATGCAAAAAGAAGGCGGTTTAGAATGGCTGATTCAACGTATTTACAGCATGACACGCTGCTTTAAAGTTGGTGCTGAACGCGCAGGTGAAATTGGTATCAGTTTCTTGGTGATTTTCTCCAACCTATTTGTAGCAAATAACACTGTCGCAATTATTTTATCTGGTGACATGGCACGTGAAGTCGCCAAAGAATATGGTGTAGACCCTAAACGTGCTGCTGCGCTCTTGGATATTTTCTCTTGCGTAGTCCAAGGTCTCATTCCTTATGGTGCACAGCTGTTACTGGCTTGTTCGATCGCAAAACTTTCGCCTGTGGAACTGATTGGTAGTGTGTATTACTGTTGGGTCTTGGCAATCTTTGCCATCCTTGCCATTTTACTTCGGTATCCAAAATTAAAAGCTGCGGCATAAGTTTGGCTTTAAAGAAAAGCGGTCGTTTGACCGCTTTTTTTAATGTTGTTTGAAAGGCTTTTCTTAACAAGCAATCTGCAAATTTTATTCTAATCTCAAGGCTTTTTTTCGCGCTAATAATGTCTCTCCGCTATATGCCTTAAAAGCACGTGCCAAAGCAGACTGATCTGAATATCCTAACTGCAACGCGATATCCGTCAAATGGGTTTGTTGTGAAAGTAGATATTCACAGCGTTTCATCCGTTCAAGCTCCAAAAGCCGTTTAAAGGAGGTGTCTTTCTCCTTTAACTGTCGTTGCAAGGTTCTGACTGACAGATGCAACTCCTCTGCTAACCACTCTATTTTAGGGGCTTGCTGTTTTCGTTTGAGATGATCAGCGATGCATTGTTGCATCTGTAGAATTGGATCTGCATGTTGCGGACGAGCGGCGATCGCCTCTTCGGCCTGACGTAATAACAATTGCATCAGTGACGGATCAGCAAGTTCTGATTTTAAATCCAAACTGTCTGCATGAATCACAAATGAATATTTAAGTGTCGAAAATTCCATTTGGCAGCCATAAAACTTTTCATAGTGATAACGAGCCATCCGCGGTGCATGGGCAAAATGAATACAGAGTAACTTTAAAGAATCTGGAAAAATTTGCTTGGCCAAATGTGCCATACAGGCCATCGTTAATTCATTCACCAAAGCATACTCTTCATCATGCTGAGGCCAAGACAGTATAATTTGATGATCTTGATGGCTCATATTCATCGGCACAATTTGCGCCCCATCAATCACCAAACGACTAAAGCGCATCACATATTGCAAAGCATCTGCAACACTATTACTCAGTGTCGCCATATAGCCTAACACCCCAAAATGCTCTGCACGAATATACTTGGCCATTTCAAAAACCAATTGCGGGCAATCCAGATGCTGCTGAGTCAGTTGCATGATGCTGTTAAAAAAAGAATTCGGCGATTGAGAGTCGATCGGCAAAGACAGCACATGCTGAATTTGCGCAGCATACGGCGCAATCCATTCGAGCTGTGTATAGTTTAATTCACGCTCAAGTAAGACCATATTCCACAATTGGAAGTAACCATTTGGGATCTGAATTTCAGCCATCTCGCCCCTCTTTCTGACCTGCCAATTCTGACATTTTATATTTTCATCATGGCGTAAAATGTATAAAAATTGGCAATATCTGTCAAAACAAAGTGCAATTTCTCCGACATACTGCAATCAATACGACTCGCACAGAAAAAATATCATGAATGCTATCGTCAAATATCAAGTCGAACCCATTGTTCGCACAAAGCTGAATTTTAAGTTAGAAGAAATCCCGCGCTATTGGTTTGGCGGAGACCCCTTTTTAACACGTATGTTTGATGCCTTGAGCCTGACCTTTCCTGATGGCGAGCGCTATTTCATTGAATCTGTACGTCTGTTCCGCAGTCAAATTCAAGACCCTGATTTACAGCAACGTGTCGCTGACTTTATTCGTCAAGAAGCACAGCACGGTATGGCGCATGACAAAATGAACATGTTAATGAAACAACAAGGCATGCCTGTTGATGCTTTCATTAAACGCTTAAATAAAATTTTTAAGTTTGAATTGAGCCAGCGCTCTGCCGAATACAATATTGCCATGACGGCTTCCGCCGAGCACTTGACTGCGCTGATGGCTGAAACCTTTTGTAGCCAAAAGTCCGTACTAGAATCTGCGCATCCTTATGTCCGTGCATTATTTATTTGGCATGCGATAGAAGAAATGGAACATCGCGATGTGGCTTTTGATGTGATGAAAGATGTGGCTAAGGTCGATGAAAATCTAAAGAAATTTACTTTGGTCTGGACCAGTGGATTGATGCTTGGCTTTACCTTATACCGTGCTAATGTGATGCTGAAACATGACGGGTTCAGCTTCACTGAACGTTTAAAATTAAATATGAAAGGCTTACCGTGGTTCTTTGGTAAAAATGGCACCCTCACCCGTATGAGCAAGCCATATCGAGATTGGTTTAAAAAAGACTTCCATCCGAGTCAGCATCCCATTGTGCAAAATTATGATCTCTGGTTAAAAACTTATGAAGAAACCAATGATCCAATTCAAGCTGCGGAAGTGTTTTGGCAAGCTGCAAAATAAACACTGAATAAAAAAAGCCGCATCGATTGCGGCTTTTTTATAGGCTTAGACTCACCATTTGGCATAGTGCTGCTCAAGTAAACCATATTCATTTAAGAATACAATTTCTTCGCCATCACGTTGAATTGTACCGCTAATTTTTGCCTGCCATTGACTGAACTGACTACCGACCAATCTTAAATTCAGGTTTTCATAGCGCCGCCAACCTGTGGTGACGATCAAATTTAAGCTGTTGTCTAATGAGCTAATATTCCATTGATTATCGCCTTGTTGCTGAAACAGCACATCAGACATGGCATACAAATGTCCATTGACCCACAGGCAATTTTCATTGCCAAAGCTTTCATTTACACCAGAGGCAAGATTGATCCCAACGCGTCGATTTTGACTATCCCAAAAGTTACACGACAGCCAAAACCATGCGGTTTCAGGACGAAGAAAACCACAGGTATCATCTAAAGACACCAATGTCCGGTCATGGAATTGAATGGTCTTGCCTTGCTTATTGATAAAGAAACCTTCACAGCCTAACGTCGTCAATTTTTGAGTATAGGTCCAACCATTAATCCCTGTGGGGCTACACATACTCAGCGGATCAGTCCCCGCACAAAACACTCGAGCGCTCAGTTTGAGTTCGCCATGTTTCGACATTTGAATGTATCGCACACCATTGGCATGCTGAATGTCCAGTTGAATCCCTGACTTAATAAAATGACTCTGATTAAATAAAGGTTGTTCATCTAAAACGGTATTGCGTGACAGGAAATTAATCGAATTCCATTCCAATACTTCATTCGTGATATGGTCATACACATAGACAAAACCGTGCCCCGCCCACGCGATATCGGCGATTGCTAGACCAATCGTATAATGTTCATGCTGAATACAACAAAATTTAAATTTTTTATATTTTAAACGCTTACGCCAACCTTCAAGTCGTTTTCCATACGGTGTCTTATATTCATACTTACTTAAATCGATTCGATTGGGAAGTTCACTAAAACGCCCATAATGCGGCTGTCCATTCGGCCGTATTAAATCCATATACGCCATTCCATTGAGGTTTAAGGTCTAAATCCTGAATGTTATTATGCCTATTATTTAACTCCTGAAAAGACAATCCATCTGATTTCAGGCGAATATCACAAAAAAATATAAAAGCTGACATTTCAGCTCTTAATCATCACAAATGTTCATTTATTAAGATGTAATCATTTTTCCATGAATTTTGCTGGCTATGCGGCGTTTCAACCAATTCGATATAGCGCCCATACACATGATCAATCGCAATACAATCATCAACATCTAGGGTTCGGTCGGTATGCTGTTTTTGCCAATGTGACTCAAAAAAAGCCTTGCCTCGTTGTTTTGCAACAACGGCATTTTGTCCTGTCACCAAAACATAACGATGTAATTCACCAAATTCGCGGGCATCATATCCCCCGAGATTAATCAGCCATAATTTTTCATCTTCAGCTCGGGGCGCGGCATCACAAAATTGGATACGATAATGCCGATTTTCAGTGCTGACTGTATGTACCTGTGCCCAAGCATCAATATGTAAGCCTTTTTGCTCACCAAACCATGCCGTTCTCAGTTGTGGATAAACCTCTTCTAATGCGTTACCCACTGCAAGAATGACATCATGCACTTCGATATTTGCTCTTGAATGGCGTCCGCCGAGCATCACCATAAATAAACTAGACACAATCTTCCCCCCTATTTTTGACTTCAACTGCCCACATAGGGCTGAAGCAATTTCAATAAAATCACGCCGCCTAACGATAGTACCGCGTTGTTAACGAAATGAATGAGTAAGACATGCCAAATGTTACGCGTCCACAAATAGATCAGGTTGAGAAATAGGCCTGCCGCCATAAAACTGATGGTCGCAATCAAATCGCCATCAAAATTATGATAATGAATCAAGCCGAATAAGATTGAGTTCAGCAAGACCAAAATCACTCGCCACAGCCACGGCTGTACAAATAGCTTTTGTAGCAAGGTATAGCGGAAAATAATATCTTCGAGCAAAGCGGTAAATAATGGCCCAAGACTGATGATCAGCAAGCTAAAAAACGCAATCGTATTAGGATCAATGGTCGATTCTTTTTCAATGCTCTCTCCCACTGGCAACAGACTGCGTGTAAAAGAAATCACTACTTGTAAGACGACTGCACCGACAACCACCAACAGGCTTGAACGCCAAAAGGCCTGTTTATACTTTTGCCAGTGCGTATACAGCATCGTTTTATAGAGCCAACACACGGCAATAAATAAAATACCGCGAAAGATCGAATCACCCAAAACAACCTGAGCTGAAACACCAAAAAATTGGTCTAAGACATAACTGTTGAACAAGATCAGCGGAAGAATGCACAGCGCAAAAGTATCACGCCATTGCCAATAAATATGGGTTGGAAAGGATTCTGCACGAACCAATTGGGTAAACGTCATTGTTATAAAGTCTTTCTAAAGCAATAAAATTTACACAGTATTGTGATTTATTTCACACTTTTATTCTGCATCAGTTTTGTAGTGATTTGCCTTAATAAAATTTTCAGCCAAAAAAAAATCGCGCGGAATTGCTTCTGCGCGATTTTTAATTCACCCTCTCCACTTGCGAACTCAGAATATATTCCGAGATTCTCATCCCAAAGGGAGAGGCTGAAAAGCGAAATTACATCTCAACCATTTCCACGCCATCAATGCGGGCAACCGTCATTAAGTCTTTATCACCACGGCCTGATACAGTCGCAATAATAATTTGGTCTTTGTCCATGGTCGGCGCAAGTTTCGTCACATAAGCCATTGCATGTGAGCTTTCTAGAGCAGGGATAATACCTTCAATTTGGGTTAAATCACGGAAACCTTGCAGCGCTTCAGTGTCATTGATTGGCACATAGTTCACACGGTGCATATCTTTGAGGAAGCTATGCTCAGGGCCTACACCTGGGTAGTCCAGACCTGCAGAAATTGAGTGGGTTTCAATGATTTGACCTTGATCATCCGACATCAGGTAAGTACGGTTACCGTGAAGTACACCCACATGACCTGCATTGAGTGGTGCAGAGTGTTTGCCTGTTTCAATGCCATAGCCTGCAGCTTCGACACCGTACATTTTCACATCTTCATCATTTAAGAATGGATAGAACAAGCCCATCGCATTTGAACCGCCGCCCACACATGCAACCAAGGCATCTGGTAAACGGCCTGCTTGTTCTTGAATTTGTTTACGCGCTTCACGGCCAATGATCGATTGGAAATCACGAACCAATTGCGGATATGGATGCGGACCTGCAACGGTACCAATCACATAATAAGTTGAATCAACATTGGTTACCCAGTCACGCATCGCTTCGTTCATAGCATCCTTCAATGTTTTTGAACCGCTTTCTACAGATACAACTGTCGCGCCAAGCAAACGCATACGGTACACGTTCATGGCTTGACGTTTTACGTCTTCTGCACCCATGAATACGACACATTCAAGGCCTAAACGCGCAGCAATCGTTGCCGTTGCTACACCGTGCTGACCTGCGCCTGTTTCCGCAATAATACGTTTCTTACCTGAAAGTTTAGCCAGCAAAGCCTGACCAATGGTGTTATTCACTTTGTGAGAACCAGTATGGTTCAGGTCTTCACGTTTTAAATAAATTTGCGCACCACCCAACTCTTTCGACCATCGTTCAGCATAATACAAAGGACTTGGACGACCGACGTAATACGCCAAGTCACGGTCGAATTCTGCCAAAAACTGTGCATCATCTTTCATGCGGAAATAGAGTTTTTCTAAGTCCTCAAGTGCTGCCATAAGAGTTTCTGACACAAAACGCCCGCCATGAATACCGAAATGCCCTAGTGCGTCAGGGAATTGGGTATAGTCAATCTTATTTTGCTGATCCACGATGGACTCCTTGCATAAAGCGTTCTATGAGTTGTTGGTCTTTAATACCTTTTGCCGATTCTACACCACCACTCACATCTACGGCGTAAGCACCAGTGATTTGAATCGCTTCTTCAATATTGTCAGGCTTTAAACCGCCCGCCAAAATTAAAGGAATATCGAGTTTTGGAAACTGTGCCCAGTCAAAGCTATGCCCTGTACCGCCTTTCAGCTCTGGATGCCATGCATCTAATAGTACGGCACTTGCCCCTGCTTCTTGAAAGGCTTGAATCTCGCTAATCACATCTAAATCAGGCTTGACCTGAATGGCTTTGTACCAGCGGCGTCCAACGGTCTGCGCAATTGTTTGGCACTGTTCAGGGCTTTCATCGCCATGAAATTGCAGGATGTCTACAGGTGAAATTTTTAAAATATTCTGTATGTCTGCAGCCGATGCATTCACGAATAAACCCACTGTCTGCACATACGGCGGCACATGCTGAATCAGTTCAGCGGCCTGCACTGCCGTTACACTGCGCGGGCTGGGCGCAAAGAATACGAATCCTATCGCATCTGCGCCAGCTTGGACGACAGATTGAATATCTTGAATACGTGTAATTCCGCAGATTTTGGCACGGGTTCGCATGTTGTTTTGGCTCTGACTCCGCCCTATTCATAGCCTATCTATGAATATGAAGGCGAATCATTGTAATGCAATTTTTAGACCTTGCGTAAAGTTCATCCTGAATATTTATTTACATCCGTTGTTTAAGACTCATACAAACTTTATACTGCGCTCAACTTGCTGCAAGTTGAGCTTAGGCTTAGGGAAGCTGGTGAGAATCCAGCACTGCCCCCGCAACGGTAAAATGAACCTCATATCTTTATAAACACCTTCAATTCATGAAGGAGTTTACACCACTGCATTGTTACGGGAAGGTGGATATGCCAATATTGTTTTAATCAATATTTATATTTAAGTCCGGATACCTGCTTGCTGCGTTCTTCAACTCAATCATTCACGTGGGGTGAATGTATGGAGCAAAGTATGTCTACTCTTTTTCAGCCTACAGCATTAGTGGGCGCAATCGCTATTGCAATGGGTTTTTCAACAAATACTGTGGCTGCTGACGCAGTTGAAAATAAAGCTTCCACAACTTTAGATACCATCGTCGTTACCGCTTCACGCAGTGAAGAAAATATTAATGATGTCCCTGCACGTATTTCAATTATCGAACCTAAAATTGTTGAGCAATCACCAATTGCGGAACTACCACACTTATTGATGAGTGATGCCGCGATTAACATGGTTCAAAGTGGTGGTTATGGTCAAGTTTCATCTATTTTCTTACGTGGTACAAACTCAAACCAAACTTTAGTGTTACGTGATGGTGTTCGTTTAAATACAGCGACAACAGGTGCGCCATCTTTAGCATTTATCGATACCACTGATATTAAACAAATTGAAGTCCTCAAAGGACCTGCTTCTGTGCTTTATGGTACAGATGCGATTGGTGGTGTGATTCAACTTGTTTCAAAAACACCTGAAAAAACCAGTGCTTTTGTGACTGGCGAGATGGGTGAAAATGGCACCTACAAAACCATCGCTGGAGCAGATGTTGCAGAAGATGGTTTCTATGCTCAAATTCGTGGTCAACGTTTAGAAACTGACGGCACACAAGTCACTGACTGGAAAAATAGCAAAGTTAAAACTGCTGATTATGATCAAAAAGGTTTTAGTGCCAAAGTTGGTGTGGAAAAAGAAGACTATGCGCTTTCTGTAGATTATCAACAAAATAAAGGCTCTACAGGTTATATCGACTGTAGTGCTTATGATGCGAACTATAACTGTTCAGGCTTAAAAAATCTTTCTCAAGATTTTAAAAATGAAATCGTGAATGTTAAAGGTCGTGTCAATATCACCTCTGATATTTCTGTGAATGCACGTTTATCACAATTTAAAGATGATATTGATCAAAATGATGTGAACTATGATGGGTCATACGATTTTATTCATAGCAAAACTCAAGAAGCTGAATTGTATGGTAAATGGCAATTCACCCCACATCAAAATATCTTGTTAGGCACAACCTACCAAACTATTAAAGGCGATGTGATTTCCTTTACAGCTCCTTACAAAGGGGACGTGGATTCACAAGGTTATTATATTCAACATCAGTATAAAAATAATGGCTTAGATACCCAAGTTGGCTTACGTGTTGAAGACAACGAAAAATATGGAACACATACAGTAGGTCAAGCTGCTGTTCGTTACAAAATCCTGCCATTAACCAGTGTTTATGCCAATATTGGTACGGCATTTAGATCGCCAACACTCAATGAATTGTATAGTTCTTATGGCAATGCTGATTTAAAACCTGAAGAAAGCACATCTTATGAAATTGGTGTAGATCAAAAATTAGCTTATGGCTTAAGTACTGGTTTATCTTTATATCGCACAGAAGTTGATGATTTAATTGACTACAATGCAGCGAATAAAAATAAATTTGGCAATGTAAAAGAAGCTAAATTCCAAGGTGGTGAAAGCTATTTGGCTTGGCAACAAGACCAATGGTTTGCAAAAGCAGCCTATAACTACGTGAAAGCTGAAAATGAAAAAACAGGCAAAGAGTTAAATCGTCGTCCTCGTCAAAGCTTTACATTAACCGCAGGACTTCAAAACGAAATTTATGGAATCAGCGGTGCTTTATCGTCTAAATCACATGCACAAGATTACCAACGTGAAAATCCTGGCTACGTGACTGTAGATTTCAATGCATATTGGAACGTGAATCCAAACGTAAAAGTCTTTACCAATATTGAAAATGTCGGTGATGTGAAATACAAAACTGCATCGTATGGTGGTGGTTACTACTATGTGAATGGTGGTCGTTTAGCTTCTGCAGGTGTGACATTTAAATACTGATTTTTAGTTAATCAGTTTCATCAATAGAAAGCAGAAAACTTTGAGGATAATGTCATGACTATGGCATTATCCTTTTTTATGACCGACCCGAAATTTTCATCATTTTAAGGACAAGACATGGGCCACCGTTTAAGTAAAATTTATACCCGCACAGGCGATTCAGGCACAACAGGTCTTGGTGACGGATCACGTGTAGCAAAGGATGATTTACGCATTGAAGCCTTAGGAGATGTCGATGAACTCAATTCAAGCATTGGTATTCTGCGTTCGCACATCGCACTTAGCAGCATTGAAGACAAAGCGGCTTGGGATAAATCGCTCAGCCTGATTCAGCATTGGTTATTCGACCTTGGCGGTGAAGTCTGCATTCCAAACTTCAACTTGGTACAACCTGTGTCAATTGAGTTTTTGGAAAATGACATTGACCGTATGAATGAAGCGCTGCCAATGCTCAAAGACTTTATCCTGCCATCAGGAACATTGGTGTGCAGCTTTGCCCATCAAGCGCGTGCAGTTTGCCGCCGTGCAGAACGTCGTTTAATGGCTGTACATAACCGTGACCAGAACATTCAAGCACCGTCATTGCAGCTACTTAACCGACTCTCTGACTGGTTATTTGTCGCATCGCGTACATTACAACGCGCTGAAGGTGGTTCTGAGGTGCTGTGGCAGAAAAATATTAACGACACGATTGATCAATAAGTTTTGGATTCAAAAATTGCTCAAATCCTTTGACCAATTAAAAGTCTATTTTACATTGAAATAAATCGAAACATTTCGTCCGATCATTCTTGTATTTCAGGATGATCGGATCAAAATAACAGTGTCATCTCCCTGTCATTCTTACAGGACACTATGTTTTTATCTTTCAATTTTGCAGGCCCTTTATGCGCATAATCGGTCACCGTGGCGCTCGTGGTGAAGCACCTGAAAATACCCTAGGTGGTTTCCAATATATTCAAGATTTAGGCATACGCTCAGTTGAATTTGATGTGCGACAACTAAAAGATCGCGCCTTAATTGTGATGCATGACGATCAATTCATCCATACCACCGGCCAAGATAAGTATCTTTATGAATGCGAAAGTTCTGAACTAGAACCGTATAACCATGCAGTGACATGGTCAGAATGGAATAAAGTTGAGCCGACGCCACTGCTCGAACAAACGCTCAAAATTATTCATAACTTCGATCATATTGAAGTCGAAGTGAAAGCAGTGAAGACACAGACTGAAGCTGAAGCGCTGACTGAAACCTTGGAACAACAGCTCCAAGGTTTCGAACATTCCGCAGTGATCACCAGTTTTGACCCTAAAATTCATCTTGCTTTGCAACAAAAAAAATCCGGCTTCAAACGCGGGCTTTTGGTTGAAACAGACGTAAAATTTAAAGCGATTGAACAAGCACTTGAATTAGGTTGTATCCAAATCGGTTGGATGAACCAACTCGCCAATTCAGACATTATTCAGGCCACGCAGCAGGCAAAATTAAATGTGAGCGTATGGACTGTCAACGACGTTGATCGTGCTAAACAGCTTAAAGATTGGGGCATTAACGGCTTAATTACCGACTATCCTAAATTAATGATGCAGCATTTTTAATGCTGCTTTATTCACCTAGATTTGTGTAATTCACTTCTCGATCAACACGTCGATATTTCAATCGGTCTATTTTCTTTCCAAAACCAATACAGTTTGTCCCCGACTGTTTTGCATCGTCATGTGTTTCCCTTTTATTTGGAATTGTGTTGCGGCTTGCAAGGCATCTAAAAGTTCAGCCTCTTGAGCCAAAGCCGAATCACAGCTGAAATAACCTGCTCGGGCATTCAGATCAATGCTGTGTTTTAAGGTATCAATCACATAAGTGCCATTGATAGTGTTACATCCCGTATTTCCCTGAATTTGTCGAAATTGCGAATTGAACTGAAGATAAGGTTGATGATGAAAGAACTTAGCTTTTTGTACAGCGATTTTCACAATCGTCCATGGAATATCTTGTATCCCATCATTTACGCGAATAAGTTTTAATGGCTGCTCAATACTGTTGCCCAGTGATTTTCCGTGTGACTTTGTAGTCACTGTCTGTGTAGGAGAATTTTGACAAGCCATCAGTCCAAGACAACTGATCAGAAAGCCGCCACAGATACAGTGTTTGACAAAAAATTGCGGATTATTTTGACGATTTTGCTGTTTTTTTAGCATCTTTTTTACCCCACAAAAAGTCAAATAACTTCAGTCGTATTATGTTACTGTTTAGAACAATACAACTGTACAATAACAGTGGTGAAAACGGGTTTTCCCGTGCTACTATTCTGTACGTTTAAAATCCCTTAAAAAATTAATGGGATTAGTCCTATCTATACCTCCCAAGGTTTCAGGAGTGCTGTTGGAGATGAATGCTCCCCTACCCAAAGCCCCAATGAACTGGATTGCTATTTTTGCATTGGTGTTTTTACCTATTGTCGCAGTTATTGCAATTCCGTTATATGCCATTAATCATGATTTTAGTGCCGCTGCTTGGATCAGTATGTTTGTTTTACTGGGTGTCAGCAGTTTAGGTATTACCGCAGGTTATCACCGCTTATGGGCACACCGTGCTTATGAAGCAACCTTGCCTTTAAAAATCATTTTAATGCTCATGGGTACTTTTGCTGTTCAGAACAGTATTTTGTTCTGGGCTTCTGGTCACCGTACACATCACCGTCATGTAGACGATATTGACCAAGATCCATACTCGATTAATCGTGGTTTCTGGTATGCCCATATCGGGTGGATGCTTCGTGATTATCCAGCAGCAGAACCGAACTACAAAAACGCACCTGATCTGTTAAAAGATAAAGTCGTTTTGTTCCAAGATAAATACTACATTCCACTGGTAATTGCTGTTCATGCGGCGATTTTAGTGCCAATTGGTTGGGCTGTTGGCGACATGTGGGGCGTTCTATTATTGGGCGGTTTAATGCGTCTAATCTTGAGCCATCATGTGACGTTCTTTATTAACTCACTGTGTCACATGTGGGGTAAACGTCCGTATACTGACGAAAATACCGCTCGTGATAACTTCTGGCTAGCTATTGCTACTTGGGGTGAGGGTTATCATAACTATCACCACATTTTCCAATACGACTACCGTAATGGTGTGAAATGGTGGCAATACGATCCAACAAAATGGTTGATTTGGAGCTGCTCTAAATTAGGTCTTGCTAAAAATTTACGCCGTATCCCTAGCTTTAATATTAAAAAAGCTGAGTTGGCAATGAAGTTCAAGTATGCGGAACAAGACCTTGCCATCTATGGTCTAAACATGACTGATGATATTACGACAGCCAAACAACGTATTTCTCAAGAATATGATGCGTTTTCACAAACCTTGAATGACTGGGCAAAACTCAAAGAACAGGAAATTCAAGCGAAGAAAACTGCGGTTGCTGAAAAATTTCATCAAATGGATGACAAGCTAAAACTTGAATTCCAACAAGTTGAAAAACGTCTTTCACAGCACCGTGAAACACTAAATCAATTGATGCGTAATTTGAAAAAGAAAACAGCTTAATTCTATAAGCCCTTCTGATGATAGAGCCTCCCTTGTGGAGGTTTTATTGTTTTTAAGCTACAGTTTTTCCATCCAGTCTTTGCTATAGTTTCAACATAATTTGAATTTTTCAAGATCATTATGCTGTTCAATGCCCGCTATAACACCCTGCCACCTCGCCTGTATCACCATCAGCAGCCAGTTCCTCTAAAAGGTGCAAAAGCAGGGCATTTTAATGCCGCTCTTGCGGATGAGCTGCAATGGTCTGAGACAGATAAACAGGCTTGGGTAGACATTTGCAGCGGTCAAAGAACCTTTGCAGAATTTGAACCTTTGGCCATGGTCTACGCAGGTCACCAGTTTGGACAATGGGCCGGCCAATTGGGCGATGGACGCGGCTTATTGATTGCGCAAATCATCGATAAACATGGGCAAACCATTGACCTGCATCTCAAAGGCGCAGGCTCTACGCCTTATTCACGCATGGGCGATGGTCGTGCAGTATTGCGCTCGACTATTCGTGAATATTTGGCAGGACATGTGCTGAACAGCTTAGGTGTTGCATCGAGTAATGCAGTGGGTTTTACCAGTTCCGAGCAAGGCGTGCAGCGTGAAAAGCTCGAGCTCGGCGCGATGATGCTGCGTACATCTGACTGTCATATCCGATTGGGACATTTTGAATGGATCAATCAATATCAGGGTGATTTGCTACCTGAATTCACGCAAAAATGTATTGAGTGGCACTACCCTGAATGCTTGGATGCCGCACAACCGATTTTAGCTTTTGCCACTCAAGTCATTCAGCGTACCGCAGTGATGATTGCCAAATGGCAATTGGTTGGATTTGCGCATGGCGTAATGAATACTGACAATCTGAATATTACTGGCTCAACGCTAGATTTTGGTCCTTATGGATTTATGGAGCGTTTCCGTCCAAATTGGATTAACAACCATTCGGATTACCAAGGCCGCTATACCTATCAGCAGCAGCCAAGTATCGGACATTGGAATCTATGGCAATGGCTGAATAACTTAGTGCCGCTCTGCCCTGCAGATTATGACAAAGAGCAATGGAAAGAAGATCTAGCCAAATGCTTAGAGCATTTTGAACTGACCTTCTTGGAACATTATAAATTGGGCTTAAGCCAAAAAATGGGGCTGCCGAGTTTTCATAAAGACAGCTTCGACTGCGCCATGGCCTTTTTACGCATTCTGCAAAGTGAACAACTGGATTACACGCAAAGCTTTATCCGTCTGCAAAATCATGAATATGAAGCCATTAAAGATGACTGCCTTGACCGCCGCGGCTTTGAAGGTTTCTTGGCACAATATGAAAGCATCCGTGCGCATCAGGACACCGATGCTTTAGATGCTGAAATGGCACAGGCCAATCCGCAATATATCTTGCGCAACCATATGGCACAAAAGGCGATTGAACTTGCTGAACGTAATGATTTTTCAGAAGTACAGCGTTTGTTTACATTGCTCAGTCAGCCCTTTAGTAAACAGCCTGAACTGGAAACAACAGAAGATTTAGGCCCCTTGCCAAGTGATGTGCCTGAAGTGATGGTCAGCTGCTCGTCTTAAACATTTATCCACAAATTCATGCATCAATCGAAGCAAAATTGTGGATAATTTAGGCATTATCCACAATACCGAAATGGATGGACTGTAATGCCGTCCATCCTCTAAAAAATAATGACAAGAAAACGTATCGCTATTTTTAGTTTCGCTACCCTCTTCTGTATTGTGGCGGCCTACCTTGCCTATCAAAAATTTGAAAAATATCTACCTACACCTGCCAATGTACTGGCCTTTCCACCTGAATTAAGCGATGCACAAATTCAAAAAATTCGCACAGAAACGCCGATCGACAGTATTCAAGTACATAAAGCTGAGCGTTATTTAGAGTTAAAACATCAGGATCAGGTCATTCGGCGTTACCCGATGCGTCTGGGTTTTCAACCGCTTGGACATAAAGTTCAAGAAGGTGATGGCAAGACGCCAGAAGGAACTTATCATATAGATTGGCGCAATCCGCAAAGCACATTTTATAAATCTTTGCATATCTCTTACCCCAATGCGGCGGATAAACAGAAGGCTAAAAATCTAGGGGTTTCTGCAGGTGGTGACATTATGATTCATGGTTCGGCGACCAGTTTACAAATGAAAGCTGCACCACAACTGATGACGTATTTCCCACAAAAAGATTGGACTTGGGGCTGTATTGCAGTGCGCAATATTGATATGGATGAAATTTGGCAACTGGTGAATAATGATACAGCGATTAATATTCATCCTTAGGCTTTAACGCTCAGGCTTATTTTTGGGTATCCCCTATGATTGCATTACATGCTGTAGCTGCGAAGACAGCCTTAGCCCTGCCAGAAACCACATGCAGCCAGCCTTTTGGTGAAGGCTGTGATGTATTTAAAGTGATGGATAAGGTTTTTTTGCTGAGTTTTCACTTAGAAGGCAAAGCAGCCGTTAATTTAAAAGTACTGCCTGATAATGGCACGATGTTGAAGGATATTTATCCTTTTATTCGTGCGGGCTGGCATATGAATAAGCAGCATTGGATTTCTGTATTTGCAGATGAAGACTTGGAAGAAGAACTGCTGCAAGATTTGGTGCTAAATTCTTATGAATTGGTGGTGTCGAAGTTAAAGAAAGGACAACGGCAGAGGATTGAGTTGCTGAGGAGTGTTTAAATACACTTACAAAGGATAAATTAAATTCTAAATAGCAGCCATTAAGTAAATAACGGTTTAAGTCATTAGTCGAAAAAATTAATTAGACTAATGAGCCTCTACTCCTCTAAGTCTTTAATCAATGTGTAGTAAGAGTCCGATAAATCACAGTTTAATTTTTGCATTAATGCAGAAAAATAATCATCCGAATCATCAGCTTCAAAATAAACAGTTTTATATTTTTTTAGTAATGTTCTCAATTCATTTTGAAAGAAAAACAGATAGTCATCCATATCATCTTCATCCATCCCTCCCAAATATGCAACTTCAATTGAGTTTTCATCTGAGCAACCAATAAGAAAGTAAGCACATAGTTGAGAATGTTGATTTAAAAGGATTGTTGACTCCATTACATTTATATTTTTTAAATATTCGAACAATAAGTCAGGTGAAAATTCCTGAGCTAAAACATTAACACCTTCATGAAATCGCCTGTAGTTTTTATGGAACAATTTCTTTAATTCTTGCCATTCTTCTTTCGACATCTGATTTAATTTTTTAGTTTTTATTCTTTTTATATCTGTATAGATTTCAGTTATTTCGGTTAATTCAATCAAGTAAGTCGTTCTAGCAATATAAAAGCGATGTGACTCAAACAGTTCACGTAAAGAATTATTCCTAGAATTGAGTATGAGTTGTAATCTTCTCGTTTTAGAGTTTTTCTCTAAATTATTGATCAATTTTATGAATAGATTAGCCTCTAAATCATTTTGTACCTCATGAAATAAAATATAATCTCGATGAGGATGGACATGATTAGAATAAAGCATTCCCAGTGCAATGATCGTATCATCTCTTTTCGCAACGACATGATAAAAACCTATCTTTGGTAAATGATGCTCAATTAAATATTGCTGTAAATGCATATTCATTTGTGAATCAAAATGCTGAGAATCTAAAATTTTAATATTCATAATTATTTACTGATTTATTTAAAAAAAATTAATTACTCAGCCCTCAAAAATATTCACAAAATATACTTCTTACCAAATTTTTAATGTTTTTAATTAATATCAATACTTTAACCTAAACCATATAAATTTAAAGCATACTGGAACGGCTGCTATTGATACGAACACTCCATAAATATGTTTATTTTCAAAATAAATTAGCAAAGACATTCTTTAACAGCGCGTAACAAGAACGCCTGCATATCAAAAGGCTCTTCCCTAAGCCTTCATGGTATTAAACCTTCTTTGCTTGCATCACTTTAAACAGCACATACAGCAGTAAAATCCATAGCGGCTGCATCAACACCGATAGCATAAAGCCCTGATTCCACATGATGTACAAAATCATCAGCATGAACACTAAGACAAAGTAGTTGGTAAACGGTGCAAATAAAGCAGGAAACTTGGTCTGTATACCCTGCTGCTGCATCGCTTTTCTAAACTTCAAATGAATCAAGCTGATTAACATCCAATTCAGCACCGCAGCACTCACCACGATATAAATCAGGTAACTTAAGGCTTTTTCAGGCAAGAAATAATTCAGCAGCACGCAACCAAAAATCAGCAAAGCAGAAAATAAAACCGCGGCAATCGGCGTGCCGTGTTTATTTACCTGTTTAAACGTTTTTGGCGCATTGCCCTGTTCTGCCAAACCGAGCAGCATGCGGCTATTGGCATACATGCCGCTATTACAGACCGAAACGGATGCAGTCAAAATAATAAAGTTCAGCAAATGTGCCGCCCAATCAATCCCCATCTGATTAAAAATCATCACAAAAGGACTATGATCCAAACCGCCAAGTTTCAACTGATTCCACGGCACCAGCGACAGCAGTACCGCCAAGGAACAGATATAAAATAAGAACACGCGGATCACGGTCTGATTCACCGCTTTCGGGATATTTTGATCAGGATTTTCAGTTTCAGCCGCCGCCATGCTGATTAATTCAATGCCGCCAAAAGCAAACATCATAAAGGCTAGCATGTAGAATAAGCCTTCAAAACCGTGCGGGAAGAAGCCGCCATGTACCCATAAATTACTAATCGAAGCGGTAGAGTCTGCGCCTGCTGTAAGTAGCAGATATATACCAAAAATAATCATGGCAACAATCGCCACAACTTTAATCATCGACAGCCAAAATTCAGATTCTGCATACAGTTTGACATTGGCTAAATTGGCTAGCGTAATCACAGCAAAAAACACCAAAACTGAAACCCAAGCAGGCACATGCGGCCACCAGTAATTGACATATTTGCCTATCGCGGTCAGCTCGGTCATCACTACTAAAATATACAGAATCCAGTAGTTCCAGCCCGTTAAAAAGCCCGCAAACTTGCCCCAATACTTAAAAGCAAAATGACTGAATGAACCTGTGACTGGCTCTTGTACAATCATCTCGCCCAACTGGCGCATAATCAGAAAAGCAATCAAACCACCAATCAAATAGCCCAGAATTATCGATGGTCCAGCCGACTCAATAATATGCGCAGAGCCTAAAAATAGCCCTGTCCCGATTGCGCCACCCATTGCAATCAGCTGAATATGACGGTTCTTTAATCGGCGCTGCAATTGAGGCATTTCGCTGCTCACAACACGTTCTCATCTTATAAAAAAGTGGATTGTAGCCTGTGCAGCTCTTTGCAGCCAAATATTCGCAAATCATTTCTGTATGAATCATTATGGAATACAGTGCGTGAGCTGCATCAATCTATAGCACATAGTCAACTTGATAGGATGGACAATATAGGCCATATGGTTCTATTAGAACAGCCAGAAAATTTAGCTGCCAGCATACTTAAGTGGCTGAATATATTGTCCCTTTAAATATAAACAGCCCTCAATAGAGAGCTGCTTTTTAGCATACACTTCACTTGATGGATGATTGATAGTGAATACAGTACGTCTAAACCTATTCTAACCATTCATACTGCACCACCATGTAAATCGTTATTTACGCTGTGGAACTTCAGCCCACCGTGCATAACTCTTCGTGCTTTTCAGCACAGTGTCCGCTTGTTTTGCAGCGACGCCACTATAGTCCTGAGAGAAACTATCTGAATTTTCATCAAAACTCGCACCATCAAATAATGGGAAAGTACCGGCTTTTTTCTGAATCACCACATCATCAATCATCCAACCGCGGAAACCGTTATAAAGTTGATCGACTGTTCTGAATTGGAATTTCAGCTGAACATTGGCCTTGCCTGCATATTCATCTAATGAAATTGCTTCTTGCTGAACAGCAGCCGGTGCGAGGTTAAAGCCTAAATTACTGTATGGAATCGGCGCGCGCTCATATGCCGAGGATGGATCTGCCAGCGGGTTTAATCGAGCCAAAGTCTTGAAGCTGTTACCGCCGTCGGTAGAAACTAAAATATTCATCAAATCGAATCCCTGATTATTTGGATTGACCGACTCAATTTCCCACCATGTTTTAAAGCTTAAACTCAAAGGCGCCTGATACTGGCTTAGATTAATGGAAGGTGAAATCAATTCACCCCTATTGTCATACTGCGAGGTGCCGCCATCAAACTCTGGAGCCGTAGATGAATCACTTAAAGCACCAATAAAGTTGCCATTTACTTTGTCACCATACCAATATGCCGTATTACCTTGCAGTGGCTCAGGCACCTTGCCTTGGCTCTGATCATTCGGCGCTAAGCGCACACGCTGATTTACTTGATTATTACGAATGTTGTGACCTTTGTTTAGCAACTGCCAATCGACATTAGCCACACTTGGCTGCGACCTTGTCCATGCATTGCGAGTAGCAGAATCCGCTTCAAAAGTTTCACGCCATACCGCATCTACAGATGCTGTTTCAGGCAGCACTTCAAATTGATAGCCCGATGCAGAAGAAGCAATGACCATAACTTTTTTCGTAATAGTGTTAATTCCTGCACCGTTAATGGTGAGCGTGGCATTTTTCAATGCTTCAAGCAGATCATTGCTCACATTAAATGAAAGCGTGAAATATCCATTGGCATCAGTCAAAGCACTAACAAATGCGCCATTGGTCGCTGTACCGCCAGACAATGACACTTGCGCATTCGCCAAAGGTTTCCCTTTAAAAATCACTTGACCAGAGAATGTTCCGACCACTGCATCATTGACAGGTGCATCGCTTAAGGTCTGACAGTCTTGGTCTAAACAGTTGAGTATCACATTCAGCACAATGCTCTTATTGGTATTTTTAGGATGGATCAAGAATGCTGAAACTGCAGACTGTCCATTTTTAGTGACCAAAACATAATATGTGCCTGCAGCCAATTTAGGCAGCTTAACGATGCCTTGAGCATTAGCAAGGTAACTTTGACCTTTAAAATGAGTCGCTGTCGGTAAACTGTTGATCGGTGGAAATAACTGTTCAGAATCATCTGCTGTGATTTCATTTATTGTCGCTTTCAAACTACCTGCTTGTACCTTCTGCCACTCTTCATCACTTAAAATCTGAATCGACGCAGCATTTAATGCAAGATTATTTACATCCAACAGCGTCAGCTCTTCTACACTTTTTTGTACCATGGCATCGGCAACTGGCTCTGACGGTACGCTTCCTGTCTCATCACGATCACTACCACCACATGCCGTTAAACCCAAGACACCCGTGACCATTATTATTTTTGCAAATGCTATATTTTTCATCTGTTCTGCCCTCTAATTTTCCATTTTTAAAATTATTATCTCTACATTGAACTCTGCCAGCCCAAACATACTGGTCAATATTCAAGCAAAATAATAACCAATTTTCATTAAATGCGCAAATTTCGCATTTTTATGTGATTTTTATCATTCATCCAATTGCCATTGTTTTGCTGTTAAGGGATGCCCATTCCTTCAAAAATGGAATACTAATAAATATCTAATACTGATAAAAACTTTAAAAAATAAAAAATTTACGATATAAATAAAAAAGGTTATAGATAAATTCAAACTTATCCATAACCGAACAATTTAAATTCCATTATGACAATGCAAAGCTTTTTTTAATACATATCAATACGGTTAAATAAAACAACTGCTTAAAACTTTACACATTCTAAAGAAGCTAATCTGTTTACAGTCGCTGGTCCAACAGCACTTACCATAGATATTGCGCATATATTTGCGCGCCCATACGTTTTGCTTGGTTGGTATTGAATGAATCTGCTATGTATTTAAAACCAAAGTTTTCATGTTTGACGGAAAGGCCAAACGAATTGGTTTGGGGTTCAAAATGGATTCCCCACATTAGCCCTGTATTCCAATATGCATTGAGCTGCCAAAGACTTATATACTCATTTGAGATTGAACTGAGTCCTAAACTCCAAGCCTGCTCTGAGTCATAATTTAAATCCGAATAAATTTTAAATGGCAGCTTTTGCGCATAGGTCTTATCTTTATCAAACTCTCCCTGAATATCAAACCGTGGACGCTTATCTTGATCATAGCTGATGTTATATCGTGTGTATGGAGCATCTTGCCAATATAAATATGCCAATGCATCCTGAATATTAATTTTTAAATTCCAATTTTTTGCAATAGCACCTCTTAAAGTCGCATCTAGGGCATAGCCATACCCGCTATGCGCCTGCTCATTCCAGCCCATTTTATCTTCTTTCAAAGCAGGATGATCATAACTGTAATCTATGCTCCCATTCAGCCATTTGACGCGGTCCATAAGCTCTTGCTGATCTGTCGTTACCCCTAGCGCATTAATATGACCATCAATATAATGACGCCCAATTAACGCGGTTATACCCGTTTCTAAATTCCAATTCGAACTAATGGGCCATGTATAGGCAGCCCGAGACCCAACAGTATCAATATGCTGTGCTTCAAGCCTCAAGTCATACGTTGAGTTTGCATCGATAGGCAGTTCATTTTGTATTTGATAATAAAGCTTTGCTGTATCCTCACTGAAATTGAGCGCATAGTCATATCGCCAGATCCAGCTAAAATCCCAATTACCCTGCTTTACGCCCAATTGCATTAAACCATGAGCAAATGCATTTTTTCCTGATTTAAACTTAGAATCATCCCAATCATCTGTAAATGCATGAATCGCTAACGGTTCACTATAAACATCTGCTTGCACTTGATAATAGATAGCCTCTTGTGCATAGCTATAAAACGGGAGCGATAATCCCAATAATACTAATTTTTTTTTCAACATAGAAAAAAGGGGGAACATCGTTACCCCCTCTCCTTAATTCATTATTATGGTGCAATCATTAGCACAGTGTTATCGGTAAATTTCGCAGAATAAATGCTATTCGATACTCTATTGATCGTACCGTAGCTAACAGTACCGACTTTAATATCAGCAGAACTGAATTGATCTAAATCTGGAATTTCTACAAATGCACCATTCGCATGAGATACTCTTGACCAGATAATTGGAGATTGCGCGATCAGATTGTCAGTTTTTACATCTATATTTAATGTATTTTGATCAACTGTAACTTTAAGATTTGCTATCCCTTTTTGGTAATCATTCCTTTTAGCGTTAAGCAGTAAACTGAATGGCTTCACAGCAGCCCCCCCACCTTTTACGTTACCAGAGAGATTAACTGTCAAATCTGCATTAATAAATGCAGCCGCAGATTCGCCTTGGGTAATATCAAAGGTTTTAGTCAGATCATTTTTTAGCTTAATATTTGCATCTAAGCCTAAGTTTTCTGCTCCGCTTAAAGCTTCACCTTTCAAAATAATTTCATATGGAATAATTTGATTAAATGTTTCAGTACCATTTTTGAATTTAACTCGAGCAGCTTTGCTTGAAAGTTCAGTTAAATTCAGCTTCGCGTTCTGAGTTGTTAACAAAACATTTAAAAATTTAAATTGTGCCGTAACCGGAGCATTTTCACTTTCTGAGTCTTCCAGCTTGATAGCTGTATCATAAACAACTTGAGCGGTACTGTTGCTATTAAACCCTAAGCTTGATTCTAATCCATCCGCATTTTTAGCTGTGATTTTACCGCCTGAAACTATTTTAAAATCATGCTGTTTTGCAGATGCTGTGAATGGCGCATCCAACTTTAAATTGCTTACAGTAATCAAAACCGCATCGCTAAAAACATCTTTTCCAGTAAAAGTACTGCTATCCCAAATATAGTCCATCCAATATTTAGCCGATACACTTCCATTAACAGAAACTGAAGTCGGTGTTACGCTGATTTTAAGACCATTTTTGCTCAAAATATAATCTGGATAATATATCCCCCCATAGGTCGCATCATCCTCTAAAAGTGCCTCTAATTCTGCAGCGGTATAGTCTTTTGTGGAACCTTGAGCGTCTTTCTGCGCCAATGAAGCTAAAGTAATGATGAGATCAGAAGCATTACTAATATCATTTCCTGCATTACTTACAGCATCAAATGCAGGCTCATACTGAGACTGCAAACCTTTAAAACTGTCAAAATAGGCAATAATATTGTTCGTAGTTTTGATTAATACTTTAGCTTTCTCTAAATCTGTTGCTGGATTTGATGGGTTAGCTGTTTCCCCATTTGAACCGCCATTATCTGAAGTCCCACCGCTACTAGAAGACCCGCCGCCACCACCGCCACATGCAGTTAAAATTACAGAACAGCTTATTGCTAATAAGGTTTTTTTTAAAATCATTATGTTTTTCCCTCTTAAAAATACAAATAAAAAAGCCTTTAAAAATTAAAGGCTTTTAAAAAAAGATTCAAGAACAAAAAGTAACATTAATCCTCTGGATATTCAAAACGGTAGCCGACGCCATACACAGCTTGAATCCACTCATGACGGTTGCCAGTTTCCGCTGCATCTGAAATCTTACGACGCAGGTTTTTGATATGACTATCAATCACACGGTCAGCCACTTCAAAACTGTCTGGGTTAATATGATCAAGCAATTGCGCACGTGAATACACCTGCCCTACATGCTCTAAAAACAACTCAAGTAAACGAAACTCAGTTGGCGTTAAGCTCAACGCTTTTTGTTGATACCAAATACGTTGCTGTGCTTTGTCCATACGGAATAAATCATTCACCTCTGGCTCTGCTTTACGTTCTAAACGACGTAATACCGCTTGCACACGTGCCACCAACTCTTTCGGACTAAACGGTTTGCAGACATAATCGTCAGCACCCATATTGAGCCCCAATACACGGTCAATTTCTTCAGTGCGTGCAGTCACCATAATAATTGGCAGATCAGACTGCTCACGGACTTTACGGCAAATGGTTAAGCCATCCATACGTGGCACCATCAGGTCCAAAATCATTAGACTCGGCTTACGCTGCGTGAAGCTCTCATAGGCTTCTTGACCATCATGAAACATGCTGACTTCAAAGCCTGCAGCCTCTAGATAATCACGCACTAGCTGTGCAAGTTCCACTTCATCTTCAACCAACATGATATGTTTCATGCATGCTTCCTTTTAATATTTCATCTGTTTGGGAAATGTCAATTTGCAACGCAAACCGCCCAATGGAGAATGATCAAAACTCAATTCTCCGCCCAATGCTCTAGCTATTTTTACGGATAACGCCAATCCTAATCCTGTACCACCAGTTGCACGCGTACGTGAATCATCCACACGATAGAAACGCTCACCTAAACGTGCCAACTGTTCATCAGTTAAACCAAATGGGCTGTCATCAACATACACGGTCCACTGGGTTTCATCCTGCTCAGTATGAACATGCACTTCACCACCAGCTTCCGTATAACGAATACTGTTACCCAATAAGTTGACCATAATCTGTTTAAAACGGTCTATATCTAATTGTAATGAAGTGCCATCGCCCGTTGCTGTAATTTTCAAATCGGCTTGTTCAAACTTCGGTTTAAAGCTTTCAACCTCCTGCACAACGACATCCCACGGATTAATCGTAGTGAGATAACAATTTAATTGCTGTGCATCAGCTTGCGCCAAATCAGCCAAATCTTTGGTCAATTTTTTCAGACTACTGACTTGATTCAACATCGAAGTAAAATGCTCTGGCGTTGGCTTACGAATACCGTCCTGCATCGCCTCAATTTGAGCCTGCAACACCGCCAATGGGGTTTTTAATTCATGTGAAGTATCGGCCACCCATTGACGACGTGACGTTTCATGCTGATCGAGAATCACAGCCAACTGGTTCAATTCATTCGATAAATCACCAAGCTCATCATTACGGTTCACCGCGACTTGATGTTGATAATTGCCCTTTGTTAACTCACGTGTTCCCATTAACAAACGCTGAATCGGTTTTTTAAAGTAGGTCGCCAATAACAGTGCAGCAATTAAACTTGCAATAAATGTCAGCACATAAACCAATAACAAATAACGTTTTTGCTTACTAAAGAAGTTAATACTGATCGCATCATCTTGCTCGAGTACAGGTTTGAGCCCCAAATACCCCACGATTTGATTATTTACCATAATCGGACGATAAGAAATCTGTTCATCTGTCGGCTCACCCACCACAAATTGGCGCTGTGCATCATATAAAGATAAACGTGAACTCAAGCCCAAGCGGTCAGGCATTTGAATAAACTGTTTTTTACCACCATTGTTGGTATTGTTTTGAGAGGATTGACCGGCATCTTTATCTTTTTCATCCGCATTCGACTCTTTGGGGCGGAACACATTTTGATTCGCGCTTAAAGGAAATTTTAAACCTTCAAAGGGTTGAAACTCAGACGGTAAGTTTTGTTCAAGCCATTTTAGCTCTTCAGTTTTTTGTTCTGCCGTTTGCTGTGGCGTTGCCAACATCGATGCTGCATTCAAACTATGATCTTGAAAATAGCGCTGCTGCAATGCAATGTCATATTGACGACGTAACCACCACCGAGAGAGACGATCATAGTCATCTGGTGCTGCCTGCCCTTCAATTTGCAGAATCTGTGCCTGAATCGCATTGCCCCAATCATGATAGACCGTATACACATCGGCTAAATTTTCAATGACATGGTCAAGCTTTTGCATCTCGACATCGGCCACATATTTGGTGAAATTACGCTGCATATTCCAATGCAAAACGCCAAGACTTACCGTTGTGATGACGAGCGTCGTCAACAGCACAGTCAGAAACAAGCGTAGGGCAATCGGGATACGACGTATTTTCAAAAGAGAACTCTCATTTTTCTTCTATATTCATTATTGTAGCGAACACGCAACTAAAAAACTCTCCATTGTTTCTACATCTTTATTATTTAATCTTTAACCATCGGAAAAATATCTAATCTGGTGGGGGTAAAGACTATGAAACAAATGACTAAAATGGCTTTAATCGGTGCAAGCGTATTGAGCATGGGTGCACTCACTGCCTGTCAATCGACAACCGCACCAAAAGATAACGATCATGGCCGCATGATGAAACAACATCATGGTGATCAAGATCGTCGTATGTCACCTGAGCAACGTGAACATTTTAAACAAATGCGTGCCGAGCAACGTCAAGTGTTTGCTGATATGCAAAAAGCCTGCGATGGTAAGGCTACAGGTTCAACAGTTCAAGTAAAAGCTGGCGATAAAAATATTGATGGTACATGTACCATGGTGTTCAAAGCAGACCGTCAAGACATGAAAAAAGCACGTGGTGAACACAAACCAATGCGCGGTGAACATCATCCAATGCGTGGCGACATGCGTGGTCAGATGCAACGCGGTGAGCCACTGACTGATGCAAAACGTGCAGAACTGACTAAAAAGTTTGATCAACGTTTAGCAGAACGCCAAACGAAGCAACAAGCGATTATGAAAGCATGCCAAGGTAAGACTGATGGTAGCGCAGTTGCCATTAAAGTTGGCGAACAGCAAATCAATGGTAAATGTGAAGTTCGCTTCCAACCTAAAGCCCCTGTTGCCCGACGCCAGCCCCAGTAAAATAATCCAAACTTAGATCGCAATATCATTGTGTAAAAAAGGCACTCCCATGAGTTAATGCCAGTCAGTTAAGAGATTGACTGGCTTTTTCTTGGGTATTTTTGAGGTTTTCCTTTTACAACCCTTGGATAACTCCTCACTCTTCTCTCAGGTATAACATACCGATTAGATTTCTCCATTAAACTTTCCAGATGTTTGGGGAGATTACCTGCAGAAGCCAAAGAGTCGAATCTGAGTAAATTAAGAAGGGCAATAGATGCAATATGAAAACTGATTCTCAAAGGACTTACTTTAGCTCGTTGAGCCATACGTTTCATTTGTCGTCTCAGAACATTATAGGCAATCAAGACACCCCATAATTCTTGATAAATTAAGTCTGGTTGCTTGCTTCTTAAGAGCTTACCTTTCTGCAAATTGCTTTTAATTTCTCGGTAACACATTTCAATTTCCCAACGCTGAGCATATAACTTTGCCAAGGCTATAAGTGGGTATGTCTTTGAATCTAATAATGAAGTAATGTAACGTCTGATTTTTCCTGCCTGCTCAACTTCAATCAAACGTGCCTCCCAATAATCCCCTAACGTTGGGTTAAGCTTCTTGGCTCTAGGTGATATTGGTATCCTGATATGAAAATCATGTGGGGAATTCCGTTTAATAATTTCATAACGTAAATTATCTTTTGCTCGCATCAGCCAATGACTTGATTCTGCACGTGTTTGCCACCCTATTAGAAAATCAGCAGAGAAATAAGCTCGATCAAATAATGTAATACTTTGTGCTGGTGGAGATAATTGATTTGCTAATGTGAGTTCACCCTGATCCATACTGCCTATTTGGGCATCTATGATTTCATGGGTATTGGTATTGACTAGGCACGTGGCTCTCACTTGTGGGTAAGGTGCTACAGCAGTTTTACCTTTAGATGAGCCAAAATGATTAAAGTTCTCTTCGGTCAGCGGCATAGACCAAACCACCCCATCAACAGCACATATACTAAGTCCTTGAAAGCTTGAATATTGTTGCTGTGTTTCATCAAACCATGCTTGGCTGAGCAGAGAGAATAAGGTACTTAAAGGCTCTTGTCCTAAACGTTGTCGTGCTTGGACTGCTGCACTAGGAACACAATATTCTGTTGTACCAAACACGAGGTTTAATTGCTCTACAACATAGCTGATGGGTTGATTTCGAAACAAGGCAAGCCCAATAACAAGCCAAACCACATGCTCAGCAGGTAATTTTCTCCTTCTGATTGATGCCTTACCTGTTTGATGCAGGCTTGTTTCAATCCAATTTAAATCAATAAGTTCACAAAAATGGTTGAGTGATGGGAGAGAATGTTCAAGAGTGGATTCTAAATGTTCAGATAAAGACATAAAAAAATGAGCGTATTCACATACACTCATTTTTACTACATTTTACTAAAATTTGCTTAACTGACTGGCATTACTCCCATGAGTGCCTTTTTTATTGGACATATCTTTTTACGCTTTTTGACTATTTGTGTCATTCATTTTCATCTAAAAGCGTTTACACTCAATGCACTTAGCTTTTTCAAGGGATATTTCTTTGACTTTACAGTCACCAACAAATCACCCTGAAATGCTTGTACCCAATAAGAAGATGTTGCACGATTAGAACCATTCCAATACGTGTCATTGAAGACACGTTCAAATGTTATTTAGGATTACTAACGCTGGTAGAAACCAGTATTGAGGAAAACGATATGCCACAATACAAAGCGCCCTTACGTGATATGCAATTTGTTCTGCATGAACTTTTAAAAGCAGAAGATCACTATGCACAACTGCCTGCATTTTCTGACACCGTAAGTCGTGAGTTGGTTGACCAATATCTAGAAGCTGCTGCTGACTTCTGTGAAAATGAACTTTCTCCTCTTAACCAAGTCGGCGACCGTGAAGGTTGTACTTGGAATGATGGCGTTGTAACAACACCAACTGGTTTTAAAGAAGCGTATCAAAAATATATCGAACTCGGTTTCCCATCTTTATCTGCTGAAGAACAATACGGCGGTCAAGGCTTACCGGTTTCTTTAGGCAACATCATTTCAGAAATGGTGGGTACGTCGAACTGGGCATGGGGTATGTACCCTGGTCTATCTCATGGTGCTGTCCGTACATTAGAACATCACGGTTCTCAAGAGCAAAAAGACACTTACCTTCCTAAACTTGTTTCAGGTGAATGGACTGGTACGATGTGCTTAACAGAATCTCATGCAGGTTCTGACTTAGGTATTATCCGCTCTAAAGCTGAACCACAAGCAGACGGTAGCTATGCAATTTCTGGCGAGAAAATCTTTATCTCTGCTGGTGAACACGACATGGCTGAAAATATCATCCATATCGTCCTTGCTCGTCTTCCAGGTGCACCAAAAGGCACGAAAGGTATTTCATTATTCATCGTACCTAAATTCAATGTAAATGCTGATGGCTCAATTGGTGAGCGCAATGCGGTACGTTGTGGTTCGATTGAACACAAAATGGGTATCCATGGTAACGCGACTTGTGTCATCAACTTTGATAACGCAAAAGGCTTCTTGATTGGCCCTGAAAACCGCGGTCTAAACTGCATGTTCACATTCATGAACACTGCACGTATCGGTACTGCTGTACAAGGTCTTTCAGCTTCTGAAGGCGCTTTCCAAGGTGCACTTGCTTACGCAAAAGACCGTTTGGCAATGCGTTCACTTTCAGGCCCTAAAGCACCTGAAAAAGAAGCAGATCCAATTATCGTTCACCCTGCAGTACGCATCATGCTGCTTACGCAAAAATCATTTGCTGAAGCTGGTCGTGCTCTGGTTTACTTATTGTCTTTCCATGCCGATATCGTGGAACAAGGTGCAACTGAAGAAGAACGTAAATTCTCTGACAACATCTTGTCTCTATTAACACCAATTGCTAAAGCATTCTTAACTGAAACAGGTTCTGAGTCTGCTAAACACGGTGTTCAAGTATTCGGTGGCCATGGTTTCATTTCAGAACACGGTATGGAGCAAATCGTACGTGATACACGTATTTCTTGCTTGTACGAAGGTACGACTGAAATTCAAGCAATTGACTTGTTAGGCCGTAAAGTATTGGGTACTCAAGGTGCAATGTTGAAAGACTTCACCAAGATCATCCATAAATTTGTTGAAGCTAACAAAGACAACGCTGCCATGAAAGAATTTGTTGAGCCGCTTGCTGCGCTAAACAAAGAATGGGGCGACCTAACCATGCAGATTGGTATGAAAGCAATGCAAAACCCTGAAGAAGTGGGTGCTGCTGCGGTCGATTACCTATACTTCTCTGGTTATGTAACGCTTGCTTACCTATGGGCTCGTATGGCGTTAGTTGCACAAGAAACTTTAGCTGCAGGAACAACAGATGTTGATTTCTACAATGCGAAAGTAACGACTGCTCGCTTCTACTTCAAGAAAATCTTACCGCGCGTTCGCTCTCATGTAGAAGTGATCGCAGGTGGCCTAGATCCTCTTATGGCATTGGATGCAGAACACTTTGCATTCTAATGTGAATATCTAAAACATATTCAAAAAATTGTACTCTTGAGTGCAGAAATAGAGAAAGGACGGTCATAGCATTGGCAGTCCTTTTTCTTTATAAATAGTCCCATAATTTTACTTTGGTCAATTTTCTCCACGCTTTGTGTCGATACAAATTGCCCCAAGTCCACAGATTCAAACAATAAACAGGTGAACGAACATGCCAATTTATAATGCGCCGCTTGCAGATATGAAATTCATCTTAAATGATGTTTTTAAAGCAGAACAATTCTGGCAAAACAACGAAAATCTTGCTCACGTTGATGCTGCAACTGCAGAAGCCATTCTTGAAGAAATGGCAAAATTTGCGCAAAACGTCACTCATCCTTTAAACCGCACAGGTGATGAAGAAGGCGCAACCTATAGCAATGGCAATGTCACGACTCCTGCTGGTTTCAAAGAAGCATTCAAACAATATGCAGAAGGCGGTTGGATTGGTCTAGGCGCAGACGAAGAATGGGGCGGTCAAGGCATGCCAAAAATGCTGACTGTTCTGTCTGACGAAATGCTGTTTGCAACCAACCCATCCTTCATGCTCTACCCGCTTCTTTCCGTTGGTGCAGGCATGGCCTTAAACAGCTATGCATCACAAGAGCAAAAAGAAACTTATTTACCAAAAATGTATACAGGCGAATGGTCAGGCACCATGTGCTTAACTGAACCGCATGCAGGTACAGATTTAGGTATTATCAAAACTAAAGCCGAACGTAATGAAGACGGTACTTATAACATTACTGGTACGAAAATCTTCATCACTGGCGGTGACCACGACCTTTCTGAAAATATCATCCACTTAGTTTTAGCGAAAACGCCTGATGCGCCTGCGGGCTCACGCGGAATTTCACTATTCATCGTACCTAAATTCTTGGTGAATGCAGATGGTTCATTGGGTGAGCGTAATGCTGTAGGCCCTGGTTCTATTGAACATAAAATGGGGATCAAAGCGTCTGCAACATGTGTGATGAACTTTGATGGCGCGAAAGGCTACCTGGTTGGTAAAGAAAATGAAGGCCTTGCAGCGATGTTCGTCATGATGAACTACGAACGTCTGTCTATGGGTATTCAAGGCCTAGGTGCTTCTGAATTTGCTTATCAAAATGCAGCGCAATATGCGACTGATCGTTTACAAGGCCGTAGCGCTTCTGGCGTTCAATCGCCTGCAAAACCTGCAGACAGCATCTTAGTTCATGGTGATGTACGTCGTATGTTGCTGAACGCACGTGCCAACAATGAAGCGTCTCGTGCATTTGCGGTTTATGTTGGTCAACAACTGGACATTACCAAGTTCTCTACTGACCCAGAAGCAGTCAAAGCAGCCAATAACCGTGTTGCGCTATTAACACCGATTGCGAAAGCGTATTTAACTGATACAGCTTTCCAAGCAACACTCGATGCGCAAATGGTCTTCGGTGGTCATGGCTTTATTCGTGAATGGGGTATGGAACAATGTATCCGTGACCTCCGTATTGCACAGATTTACGAAGGGACCAACGGTGTTCAATCGCAAGACTTAATTGGTCGAAAAACCATTAAGTGCAATGGTGAATTCATTGCTGAATATATCCAAGAAATCCGTGATTTTGCCAATAACTTAGATGCCAGCTTGAACTACATCAAAGATGCAACCTTAGATGCAGCAGCTGAAGTTGAAGCTGTGACTCAATATGTACTTGAAGCTGCTCGTGAAAACATTGAGTTCCCGAACTCAGCAGCAGTTGATTACCTACATGCTGTAGGCCTGCTCAGCTTTGCCTATATGTTTGCCCGCATTGCAGATGCAGCAAAAGACAAAGATGGCGAGTTCTACCAAAACAAACTTGCACTGACTCTTTACTTCACGCAGCGTATTTTGCCTGAATTGGCTTTACGCATTGCCAAAGTGAAAGCAGGTTCTGAAGTGATCATGAACTTCTCTGAAGATTACTTTACCAACCAAGCTTAATTAGCCGTACAAAATCAAAAATGCCCGATTTATCGGGCATTTTTTTATTCATCTACTACTCTTATTACATAACCACTGAGTACAACTTTTTTCAAAAAATCATAAGCATATTTACTTATTCGCAATCACCTAATTCCATTCGATATGTAAAACAAGGATGGAGCTGATCGTCTAGCATTGGAAATGTAGCCCAATGCGTTGTATCTTTATCTTGTTTAAACCCTGCCTTCATTAAGACATTTTGTGATGCTAGATGTTCCTCAGCACAAAAAGATGAAACAACCTTCGTGACCTGATTCTGCTTTAAATACTTAATTCCCCCAATTAAAGCCTCAGTCATATAACCACAACCATGAAAATTCACCCCTAACCCAAAATGTATTTCTCCATGGTTGTCTTGATTGAAGAAATACAGTAAGCCCATCGCTAAATGCGTATTCTTATCACTAATCACCCATGCAAAATCAGGATTGTGTATCGACCAATAATGATCTGCCCACTTTTCTAAAACACTCTTAGTCTGTTGAATCGTTTTATGTGGCAACCGCTGCAGATAACGAGTTGCTTCTATATTCGAAAAATATGTTTCGTATAATGAAATTTCATCTCCTAACTGATACTTTCTCAGGCATAAACGTTCAGTTTCAATCATATTGGGCATGATTATTTAGCCTGTTATTTCATGGGATAAAATTTTTTGATCGACTCCGCCATTTCAGCATTCGACCTTTCCAAAGCTTTTTCCACATTCATCGCATCTATAGCGCTGCGATTTTGACTGACTTTAAATTTCCCGATCATCGACTGAATATCGATTTCAATTGCTACAATTTTTTCCAGTTGTTCCGCAATAAAATCATGAGGCGCATCGCCCATTTTCCATGGCATGGGTTGCGTCGCTTCATGAGTACGAGTTAAACAAGCCAAAATTCCACGTAAATATTTTTCATCTGCAATTTTACGTATCTTGCCTTTAACATGGACTACACGATAATTCCATGTCGGCACGACACGGTGATGTTCTTGTTTTCCTTCGTACCAATTTGGCGAAATATATGCTTCGTCGGCATGAAAAATCACATAGGCTTGCGCTGACTGATTTAGCAATTCAAACATTGGATTGGCCTTAGCAATATGACCGCGTAATACACCTAATTCGCCTGACTCAGCGTCATATTCTAGTGGTAAATGATTCACTTCCAACTCACCATTGGGTGCAGTCAGTATTACTGTCGCCAAAGCATACTTACGCATAAGATCAATCAGATCAGGCAGTTCGTCATGTTTAAAATGCGTTGGTTGATACATCGTCGCTTCATTCTTATAGGACAAAATTTAAGCTCAAACTTAACATTAAAACCTTTATTGAACCTAAAAAATATTTTTGTCATATGCGCTTCATGTGCATGAAATTTGCTTGGTATTTAATGACTTGTTCTTCATTGAATATTCACGCAATTTACACAGGAGGAATATATATGACACACCGTGATCCCAAAGTAGAAAAAATCGAAGCCCTCCTCGACCGACTTGGCAATATTGCTGTAGAAGGTTTTCATTATCTTGCACTGTTTGTCATCGGCTGTATGATTTTATGGTCTGCGGGTCATACCATTTTTGAAATTATTACGGTTAAACAATTCGCCACGATTGACGATATTTTATTATTGTTTATTTACCTCGAACTCGGTGCCATGGTCGGAATTTACTTCAAGACGAACCATATGCCTGTACGTTTTTTAATTTATATTGCCATTACTGCCCTAACCCGCTTGCTCATTGCGGATATTCAACATGACCATAAAGCAGATATGGGCTTGGTCATTACCACAGGTTCGATCCTCATTCTTGCTGTGGCCATTTTGATTGTGCGCTATGCCTCTTGGACTTACCCTTCGGTTATTCGAGATAAGCATTCCGAGAAGCCACTGCCTGAAGGAAAAACCCCTCGCCCACAAGATGATGAATTGGCTTAAACACTAAATCGTTCCCTCTCCTTTTAGGAGATGAGTAGCACTGCTACGCAAGGGAAAGATTATAAACCTTATCGATTAGACACCAGCACATAGCGACCATTTTCAAAGATCCAGTACATGCCACTTGGGGGTGCAGGTAAACCTAAACGCTGCCAATCACTGATAAACGTATAGGTTGAACTGGAAATACTGGCACTGGCAGGATCGCCATTGACCCAACTATAGCTCTGCGAATTTTGGATAATCGTAGTCGGTGCTTGATATTGAATACTTATGCCATTTTGCACCTGTGGTGGATATGGACGGTTTGGATAATTGGGATATTGAGGGCGATGAGGATAGTTCGGGTAATGCTGCGGGTAATTGGGAGCATGCTGTGGATAGCTTTGACCATGTTGGGGATAACCAGGCCGATTCATCGACGGTGGGCGGTGTTGTGGCTTTGACGTATCTACACCTTGGTAATTTGCCCATTTGTTTTCCGCAAAAGTACTGGCTGAAGTCATTATCAGCATCACACCTGCCATTGCATAGAATAATGTTGCTTTCACTCAAGCTTTCCTTCACGGTATATAAATTAAGTATAAAACCCATTTTAGGAGAAAAAATGAATAAAAATCCATCAAATGCAAGAATTTGTTAATTTTCCGACCAAGCTGATCGCACCTTCATGCTAGCCTGTTTTTGATTGGATTATGCTAAGATTGATTTTATTTCGTAGTGGATCAAACGCTGTGTCTGAATTAAGTTTTGACCGACTTCATCAATTTTTTTCGAAAGTACCAAGTATCCAAGAAGCCTTAATCGACTCATATGGCACCGATGGCAAAAATGCGTGGTGGTTCAAATTTCAAATTAATGTAGATCACCCTTTAGCATGGCAAACCGTTCAAGAATTGGGTCATGTATTGAACTATATTTCTAAAAATGAACGCTTACCGACTCAATTTTTACCGGTTTCTCCGCCACCATATATGAATGGCGAAGCAAAACAATTCTTGTCTTGGGTGATTCAATGTAACCATGCTGACTTTCCTCCAGACGTAATTTGCGACTGGTTAGAAGCTCGTTTACCTCAACCGGTAGAAGATGCAGATAAATGGAAAATCAAAACCGATATTAAAGAATTAGATCAAATGTCAGATAAAGATTTAGATCAAATCGTTCCGCCGAATCCTGTACCGAAGAATTAATAATTGCTAAATACACCTCTCCCTAACCCTCTCCTGAAATGAGAGGGAATTCCTTCCCCCTTTGGGGGAAGGTTAGGATGAGGGGAAAATTAAAAAGTAGATATTCCGCTCCATTCCATAAAGCGATACAACACATATTTCAAGGTCGATTCATCTGCATATTTACTATAATCGACACTCATTTGTTTACCATCCAGATTTGACCAAGCCGTATTGAAGTACTGTGATGCATCTTTAAAAACTTGCGCATCTTTCAGACCAATCACGCGTAAATCCGTTTCTAAATTATAGTTTTTCAAGTTACGCGCCGTGAAATTTGCCGAACCTAAAATCATATCGGCTTGATAAGCAGTTCGTTTTAAAATCATCTTGCTATGGCACTGCTCACCATGGGTATTACACCAACGTACATCAATACCCGCATCATGTAATTCGGATGCTACAGGTCGATTTGGAATGCCATTTTTGGTACGACCAAAAGCATCTTTATTCGGATCGAGTAATACACGAACTTTCACGCCACGTTCATGCGCAGCAATGAGTGCCTTGGTAATTTTACGTTCTGACAAGTAGAACATAGCAATATCAATTTCAGTTCCAGCTTTCTTCGCACTATCAATTAAGTCGAGTGTGGCATCATAAATGGCTTTTTCAGTCAGCACTTGAACCTGTGGCTGAGTTTTCGCGGCTTCAACATCCTTAATCACCACAAATGGAATATTGGCTTTTGACATCATGCCTACGGCTTGCTCAGTCTTTAACAGATCAATCGCAGTCATGCCTTTGACGGTTAAGGCCACATTAGAATGTCGTGAGCTACCATCATGCGGATTCATAGAGGTGACTAAACCTTTCCAACCTTCAACGGTATCTACCACCAAGGTTTTACGATGATTGGCTTTAAAGTTGAAAAGATCCATATAACTGCGGATCGTCACCTTTTCGGTTCCCAATGGGTTCGGTAACCAGCCTTTTTCAGGATTATTGCCAATATCTTGACAACAGATATACCAAAAACCTGACCATGCTGGATTAGACGCACGAAGCGGCACCAAATTGGTTTCCATCAACTCAATGCCCCCTTGTCGTAATTGACGATAATGCTCGGGTTGAATGCCGCCATATACCGAATTGACAGGGTCAGTAATCACAAAAATTTCCACTTGAGGTGATACGCGACGCTTCAAAATCAGCGCATCGGTCAGCTCCTGTGTTAATTGTTCGTGTTTTAATTGAGAGTCGCCAACTTGCGGATTAAAGAGAAACATATCCAACACAATGGTCGACTGTGCTTCTTCAATCATTTTCAGCATTTCTTTAAAAATGCGATGTTCCTGTTGCTGCTTTCCTTGCACATCGATATAGGTTTCATCCACTAAAAAGTTCACTTCAGCATGGCGAAGTTTTCCCGTGTAGTTCAGCCCTTCAGGGAGTGGTTTTAGCGTGTGATAGGTTGCCGATGCCAAATAACCTAAAACCAATAAACCAATGACCACACCCACATAGCGACGACGTGACCAATTGAGCTTGTGATGTATTCGTTGAATGATGCGCATAAGAAAAAACCTAGTCTAATGCGCTCAGACTAGGTTTTATTCATTGATTTTTCAAGAGGATTTCTGTGACTTTACCTAGACTTACTTAGAAAAGTCTGTGCAAATTCAATTAGAAACCAAATTCAAGACCGACCGTAAAATTACGACCGACTTGAGGAATATTGGCAAGGAATGACGTGTGAGAATAAACATCTTCATCCAATAAATTATTGGCTTTGAAATAAACCCGATAATCATTTTGATCTTTCAACTGACCACTATAGGCTACACCCAAGTTCACCATGTTGTAGCCATCTGTTTCACGCTCAAATGCAGTGATTTTGTCTTGTTTGAATACATGTGAATATTCTGCAAGACCTGACCAACCATCGGCAAAGTCAACATCGACCTTGGTTCCTAAACGCCCTGCAGGCACACGTGGCGCATTTTCACCATCAATTTTGCCGCGAACATAATCACCAAAGACACTGAGTTTATACATATCATTGATGGCATAGCCTACTTGAGCTTCCGCGCCATAAAACTTAGCTTTGTCTTGGGTGTAATCAACTAAGCGGAAGTTTTCAAAATTATCTTTGGTTGCGGCATAAATGTAGTTGTCATACCAGTTGTGGTACACATGAACGTGATAATCCAACTGATCTTTTTCATAATGGAAACCTAATTCTAGATTATTGGATTTTTCAACATCTAGATTTTCATTCCCACGTTCATAGGTATTGGTCGCAAAATGCTTGCCATCTGCATACAGCTCTTGCGCCAATGGCAACCGCTCTTGATGAGAACCCACCAAGGACAATTTATAATTGGGTGCAAACGCCCAATTCACAGCACCTGAATAAGAGATGCCATAATCATCATAGTCTTTTTGTGCAGAATCGATTTGAATTTTCTGCTGATCTACACGGGCGCCCAGCTCGACATGAAAATCACCAAATTGTTTATGTTCTAAACCAAATACACTCCATTTTTGGGTTTTATTTGGGTTCATCAGTGACTCTTCACCACTGATATTGAGCTTTTGCTGATTGTATTGTGCGCCAATCACACCTTCCCAATCCGCAATCGGGTTATGCACCAACTCTAAACGACCATCATAGCCCTGACTTTTAAAGGTCGTTGCCGCTGTATCACCTTCAATTTCGTCATGTTGATAATCTGTATAACTTGCATGTGCACGGAGTTTTTGGAAGCCCGCAAACGGATTCGCAAGTTCGGTACGGAAATCATAACGTTCTGACTTTAAGTCGACCCATGGACCTGCTGCATCATGATCGTGATCATGTTCATCATGGGCTGAATGATCATGCTCATCGGTATGCCCATGGTTGTCATGACCATCACAATGTAAATGGTCATCATGTGGATGACAGCTTTCATATTCATGACTATGACCCGGCAGGCCATATTGGTCTTGTCGGTTGCTATAAGACAGTCCAGCAAAACCACGATCATGAATCCATGACGCGCCCACATTGACATTTTGCCCTTCTGCAAAAGTGTTGCCAACGCGGCGTTCTTTTTCTAATTCACCATCATGATCATGGAAATAATTGGGTGAAATATAGTCATTGGCTTTTCGTTTCGAGCCTTCTACACGGATGGCAAATTGCTCACCTAAAGCAGCCGTGACACCGGCACTCGCCAATTTTTCATCACTGCCTGAGTTATAACGAACCCCAACTTGCCCTTCATAACCTTTATCAGGAATCGCCGTTGGAATTTTCTGATCCGTCACATTGACCAAACCGCCAACTGTGCCTGCCGCGTATAACAGCGTTGATGGCCCACGGATCACTTCAATTTGTTTTGCCAAAATCGGATCAACCGTAACCGCATGGTCAGGAGATAAGGTCGAAACATCAGCAGTCTCTGAGGCATGTTCTAAGACTTTGACACGAGGACCATCTTGACCACGCAGCACAGGACGACTTGAACCTGCACCAAACTGATTTGAATATACACCCGGCTGTCCCGCTAGGGCATCACCAATTGTGACGCCACCTTGTGCAAGGGCCTTATGTTGAATGACATTATCGGCAACAGCAAAATCTGCCGCACTTTGGTTTAAAGGATGGACCTGAACATTAATGGCTTCGAGCTTTTGTACCTGTTGTTCTGGGTCATCGGCATAAAGGTTGGGTGCAATCACTGCAAAAATCGAAACAGTTATTAAATTCTTATGAAAAGACATGTTGGAGAGACTCAAATCAGGCTATTTTTGAATAATGTTATAATATAACATTTCATTCATTTTGCAATAAAAAACATTCTAATCTGCCCAAATCATATACACTCACCTATACCACATTGTATTTATTCATATATTTATTTTAGTTCAATGCCTTTTACCATATCCCATGCTGTACTCGCACCGCCTATTTCCAAATTAAGCGGAAATCGCCTGCCTATTGCAGCACTCGCAATTGGTAGCATGGTGCCAGATTTATTCCGTTTATTTACCAATGCTGACTATGCAGGTTCACATCAATGGTCGGGGTTAATTGTTCCAAACTTAATCCTAGGTTTGCTGTTTTGTGTGCTGTGGTATGTGCTTTATCGCTCGATGTTATTTGCTTTTTTTGGTTTAAATAAGCCGCTGCATCTACAGAATTTCAATCAATGCTGTGGGTTTATCCTAAGTCTCATCCTCGCACTCATCATTGGAACTTCGACGCATATTGTTTGGGATGGCTTGACCCATGTTGACTTTCGTACCTTTGCATTTAAGGATCTATTGAGTCTACCGATTCAATTTTTTGGTCATTCATATCCCCTACATCGCGTGTTGCAAATTGGATTATCTGGCTTGGCACTCCCCGTTTTGGCATGGATGATTTATCGTCATCATCTTCACTATCGAAGTACTGCAAACGTCCCCACATCCATCAAAGTCTATGTATATGGTTTAGCGGCCCTGTCTTTAGCTGCGGGCATCGCAAGTTATTTTTATTTTGCTGACAGTATTTATTCAGATGCCTTTGTACACGACCTGTATGCCTATGTCGGCAAGGCTATTAATTATTTTTTCCGTGCATTTTTAGCCACGTTTAGCCTCGGTAGTCTGATATTTCTGATCTTAAGCAAGAGCACCAATATTTTTTCAACGTCATCGGCTTAAGCCCATCATTGACCGAAAATTTGCTGTAAATTTGGCTGTTTTAGCAATAAGTCCTTGTGACAAAACAGCCAAAAAGAGGCATAATCCCCTATTCGAATAAAAGCGGTACGCTGTTTACGTATTCGCTGACCTTAACCCATATAGTTGGATTTCTAACGCTATGATGCGAACTCATTACTGCGGCTCACTTACTGAAGCCCAAATCGACCAAACCGTTACATTATGCGGTTGGGTTCACCGTCGCCGTGACCACGGTGGTGTAATCTTCCTTGACATGCGCGACCGTGACGGCCTTGTTCAAGTAGTGATTGACCCTGATACTCCTGAAGCTTTCGCGACTGCTGATAAATCACGTTCAGAATTCGTATTAAAAATTACAGGCCGTGTACGTCGTCGTTACGCAGGTACTGAAAACGCGAATATCGTGAGTGGTCAAATCGAAGTTTTAGGCAAAGAAATTGAAGTTCTTGCTGCGTCTGAAACTCCGCCATTCCCATTGAATGATGAAAATACCAATATTTCTGAAGAAGTACGTTTGAAATATCGTTTCCTCGATATTCGTCGTCCAGAAATGTTAGATCGTTTACGTTTCCGTTCTAAATTAACAAACCTTATTCGTAACTACTTCGAAGAAAATGGTTTCCTAGACGTGGAAACACCGATTTTGACTCGTGCGACTCCTGAAGGTGCGCGTGACTATTTAGTACCAAGTCGTGTTTCTAACGGTAGCTTCTATGCACTTCCACAATCTCCACAATTGTTCAAACAGTTGTTAATGGTTGGCGGTATCGATCGTTACTACCAAATTGCTAAATGTTTCCGTGATGAAGACTTACGTGCTGACCGTCAGCCTGAATTCACACAAATCGACGTTGAAACATCGTTCATGAGTGACGATGACATTATGGATTTGATGGAACGTTTAACGGTTAAGATGTTCAAAGAACTTCTAAACGTTCAGTTCGACAAGTTCCCACGTATGACGTATGCAGATGCAATGCGTGACTATGCATCTGATAAACCTGACTTACGTATTCCTTTGAAACTTGTTGATGTTGCAGACATGATGCAAGACGTTGAGTTCAAAGTATTCGCAGGTCCTGCAAAAGATCCTAAAGGCCGTATTGTTGCGCTTCGCGTACCAGGTGCTGGCGCGCTTCCACGTAGCCAAATTGACGAATACACTAAATTCGTTGGCATTTATGGCGCGAAAGGCTTGGCTTACATCAAAGTCAACGAACTTGAAAAAGGTATTGAAGGTCTTCAATCTCCAATCGTTAAATTCATCGAGCCAATCGTACTTGATCTATTGAAACGTGTTGGCGCTGAAAATGGCGATATCGTATTCTTCGGTGCAGATAAAGCGAAAATCGTAAACGATGCGATGGGTGCTTTACGTATTAAAGTCGGTCACGACATGAAACTTGCAACTTGCGAGTGGGCGCCACTTTGGGTTGTTGACTTCCCAATGTTCGAAGAAACTGATGACGGTAAATGGACGTCTGTTCATCACCCATTCACGCTGCCAAAATCAAGCGTTGAAGAAGTGAAGAACAACCCAGGTGCTGCACTTTCTGTTGCTTACGATATGGTATTGAACGGTACTGAAATCGGTGGTGGTTCATTACGTATCTTCAATCTAGAAATGCAAAAAGCGATCTTTGAAGCGCTTGGTATTTCTGAAGAAGAAGCAGAAGAGAAATTCAGCTTCTTGCTTAACGCCTTGAAATTCGGTGCGCCTCCTCACGGTGGTTTAGCATTCGGTCTTGACCGTTTAGTGATGTTGATGACTGGTGCATCTTCTATCCGTGACGTGATTGCATTCCCGAAAACTAAGACTGCGGAATGTCCTTTAACCCAAGCGCCTGCGCCAGTTGAAGCGAACCAATTACGTGACTTAGGTATTCGCTTACGTGAAAAACCAAAAGCTGAAGAATCTAAATAATCTTACATTTTAAGATTTAGATTTTAAGTTTCAAAAAACCCTGCGCTATGCAGGGTTTTTTTATTTCAACCTATAAAAAGTGGTAGAAAACCTACAAAACATAAATTAAAGATTTGATTGACTTTGCTAATATCAAAACGCTTCAAGTACGTTATGATGTTGCACTACATCCTTTGAGCAATGGACAGCTCAATTTTCCACTTCCGATTATTTTGTTTTTAGATTCAGATCTTTTTGTACTTTTCATTGAATAAGTCCGGTCTCTTGGCAAAATTTATTTTATTCCATGCTGTCAATTTTGAGACCTTGTGATCCATGTACTTTATATTCAAAATCATCGCGCTATTGCCACTTTGGCTGTTACAAAACTTGGCTTTGATGATCGCGTTTATTCTTGACCTGTTTAACTCATCAATCAAACGTATCACTAGCATCAATATTCAACTGGCCTACCCAGACTTGTCCGAGACAGCGCAGAGACAGCTCATCAATCAAAGTATCCGCAGCCAATGCCTGACCTATATTGAATTTATTAAATGTTGGGGGATGCCGCCAAGTTATAGCCTGAGCTTATTGAAAAACATTTATGGTGAAAATATCCTCACGGAAGCACTTGCGAATAAAAAAGGTGTGATCGTTGTGATTCCGCATTTTGGCTGCTGGGAATTACTCAATGCATGGCTGAACCTGTATACAGAACCGATGATTATGTATAAACCGAATAAAAATAAAGGGATCAATCGTTATCTGTTAGAAGCACGAGAAAAGTTTAACGCAACACTCGTTCCTACAGATGAAACAGGGATCCGTGCCATTTTTAAACATTTGAAACAAGGTGGCCTAACAGTCATTTTACCAGACCATTTACCTAAGCCTTCTGGTGGCATTTATTCCCATTTTTTTGGGCAAAATACCCTAACTGTGACTTTGGTGTCGAAACTCGCTGCAAAAACACAATGTAATGTGATTGGTTTGAGCTGTATCCGCAACGATGATCTATCTAGTTTTGATTTACATTGCACAAATCTCTCAGATGACATTTTGTCTAGAGATTTACAGCTCTCTGTAGATACACTCAATATTGCGATGCAAGATATAATCAATCAAGCACCTGAACAATATATCTGGTCTTATAAGCGCTTTAGACATTGTTTAGGGAACATCAACGTCTATCGTCAATAAAATTATTGGCACTACCGTCAAAACCTTACATCTCATTGTTGAGCAAGATTGCATAGATTCACCTTATTCAATTGAGATCGATTATCGACAGTGGCATAATAGCCTCAATTTCCACTTTAAGTGATTCTCCTATGGCTATGCGTCCTGAAGTCCGTCGTCGTGCAATCGTGTTGATTGTTTTTTCTGTCGTACAATGGTTGTTCATGCGCTACATTTTAGCCAATGAATTATTCAACTTAACCACCTATAACCGAATCGTTTTATTCTGTGTCAGCAGCCTTGCAGGTGCATTATTAATCTTTGTCGGTTTGATTTATATGGTGTTGAAAGGTAATGCGGATAAAAACTAATAAATAAAAGTAAGCACATGATATGAAAAAAATTTTATTTATAGTAGATGATTTAGGTAAAGGTGGTGCTGAAAAAATTACTCTCGCGCTTGCGCATACTCTAGCAAAAAGCAAGCATTTAGTAACTCTTGCTGTTTTAAACTCGAGTAGAAATACACTAATAGTTGACCCATCTATCGAATATATTGACTTAAATATTGATACAAAATTTGCATTTGGTAAGCTTTGGAAGTTTAAAGAACTTTCGACAAAAGAGCTGCAAAATTTTTCATCATTAATAAATAAGAGAAATTTTGATTTAATAATTATTGGTTTTCATAATGGATATTACCTAGGCAAATACTTAACCCAAAAAGAAAACATCTGGTATTGGATTCATGGAGATCTTTTAGAGATTAGAAGATTTAACAATCCTTTAAAACAAATCAAAGAGTATTTTCGTTTTTTTAGAAATAAAAGAAAGTTTTCTAAATTATTTAAGAATAAAAACCTAATTACAGTAAACCGTGACTTAGAATATAAAGCAAAGATTCATACACAACCAAATTCAACTATCACTATTGCAAATGGTGTAGAATTACCTAATGATCTTATAGGTCGATCTAAATTTACTAAAAAGAAATGGGATGTAATTTTTGTTGGGCGCTTAGTTCAAATTAAGCAAGTAGACCATGCCATTAAAGCATTTGCTATGAGTAATCTCACGGGAAGAATGGCCATTGTTGGAGATGGGCCTGAATGCCAGAAACTCAAAGACCTAGCAAAACAACTTAATATTTCCGATAGAATAGATTTTCTTGGATGGGTAGATGAACCACATCAACTAATGTTACAAAGCAAGAGTCTTGTTATGTGCTCTTTATACGAAGGTAGTCCAGTAACATTAGCCGAAGCAATTGCTCTTGGTATTCCTGTTATTAGTTATGACTCTTCAGCTGGTATTACAGATTTATTTACTCTTGATACTGCAAAATTTGGATTAGTTCCTAAACAAAATATTCAAGCTTTAAGTGATGCATTGGAAAAATGTGTAGCAGACCCTTATATATATAATAATGAATGTATAGAAAAAGTATGCATACAGAATATGGAAATACAAATTTTAAATTTAGTTTCCAAAGAAAATAAATGACCTTCATTTAAAGTTAAGATTAATGTGTCTATTAATTTCAGATAGCTAACTTTAATTCTGATTCAATAGTGCCAAAACAACACAACCAAACATTAAATTCTATTAAAAAATTAGATCAAAATATATGACAAATTAAAAATAAATATATATGATTAGTTATTAAATTTAAAAGAGTACACTTTTATGCTTATTAATTCCAATGAAAAAAAATTAAATAGTAATACTCAAATTTCAAAATCAGACAAATTCAATCTATTAATCATTGACGATACATTCCCCTCTCCTAAAAGTGGATTTAGATATATAGAGTTCACCACATACTTACAGGAATTTAAAAAATCTGTAATAATAACTTCTGGAAAAAATATTGAGTCACTTGATAAAAAATCAGCAGCTATTATTGTACAAGAATATAAGGAAAAATTTCCAAATCTTAGTCATAAAGTAATACTTGAAAGCAAAAAAATACATATTAAGAGCACTGATCTGGTCTATCTCACTTTTTTAAATAACACATTCGCAATTTTACCTAAAATTGAGTCCGCTAAAGCTCCATTTGTATTTACTCTTTATCCAGGTGGAGGATTTTTACTAAACGATCCTATATGTGACCATAAGCTCAAACGAATCTTTAGTTCCCCTTGTTTTAAAAAAGTAATAGTAACCCAGCAAGTAACTTATGATTATATTTTAAATAAAGGAATGTGTTCTAAAGAAAAAATTCAAATGATCTTTGGAGTTGTAATGCCTGAGATATCCAAAACAGATTTATTTACTAAAAAACATTATTGGGGATTTGATAAGAATCGCATGGATATCTGTTTTATGGCGCACAGATATACTCCGTATGGAAAAGATAAAGGATATGATATTTTTATAGATGTTGCCACTATACTGCATCAACGATATAAGAATATCTACTTTCATGTTATAGGGTCTTTTGATTCTAAAATTATTAATGTTGATACATTAGGTGACCATATCAAATTTCATGGTTCATTAGATCCAGAAGATTTTGACAATTTATTCAAAACTATTGATATAATTTTATCCCCCAATATTAGTGGTCAAATTTCTCCAGGATCATTTGATGGCTTCCCCACTGCTAGTTGTATTGAAGCTGCTTTACGCGGTAGTGCTATCTTTGCTCACGATGAATTTAACTCCGCAGAAAACTATTTTACTAACGAGAAAGATATTGTATTAATTAAATATGACACCAATGATATTATTGATAAAATTATTTTTTATTATAACCACCCCGCTGCCCTAAAAGAAATAGGAAAAAATGGCGCACACCGCGTCAAAGAACTGTACAGCTTAGAAACGCAAATGGATCCACGAGTTAACTTATTACACAAATTAGCGTACACTGAAGAACCATTAAAAAATATATTTTTTAAAATTTTTAAACTAAATATTCAATGGAAATTACATTCAATTCTAAATATCTTTAAAAAGCACATATAAAACTAATGCCTGTTGGTATTTTGGTGTATAAAAATAGTAAACTCAATTATTAAATCAAAATCACTACCATCGGTGCTTCCTACAATGCTGAATGAACAATTCTAGTCTAATTTAATCGAATTTATTATTTCAGATAAAGCAGCTCATGATAGTAAAGTTACTCATATTTTAGACAAGCAATTGGATTTAGATGAAACAGATAAAAACTATGATTCCTGAGCATTAAGTGTAAAAAAGGATTAAATCCAACAAACCAAAGAAATCAAATACGAAATCTATCAATAATCATATGACCTAGTTTTTATATACAATCAGATATTTAGCTGATAATATAGTTTCCGTTTGAAGTCATTTAGCTGAGTTCTTCACGGATTAATAAACTAAAGTAAAATTTTAAAATCACAGTTGCCTTTATAAAAATTCAGCATACACTAACTAACAACAGTCATCTATAACATAAACTTCATTTTAAACAATAAAAATTTAAAGCTATAAACCTCATAAAGTTTACCTTATACTTTAGACATCCTAGTTATCATCAATAACACTGAATCAATACACAAATAGTTTAAAAATCACCGTAATTTCCAAATAATAATTTTTGGTAAAAAAACAAGTAAGTAAAAAAATATTTGACGCATAGTAAATATTTTTAGCGAGACTGATTTCTTAATCAACAAACAATAAATATTATAATCACTTCCAGTTTTATAAAAATATCTTGCATAACGAAAAGTATATTTCGCATACACTGCATTCAACCTTTTTCTCTCCTCACAACTCAACTCTTCAGAGAGCTTTTTATCATATGCCCTCATTATACCCAGAGGCAAAATTGGGTTTATTTTTTTACCAATATTACTAATCCCAACATCTACACGATATGCACCCAACTCTTCATCCAAGTGATAAATAAACCCTTTTCTAGCCTGCTCAATATGAATTTCAATATCTAATGCTTTAGGATGCAAACTATCAAAATAATCAAATATAAAATCATTGCGAAACATTTTTGATGAATGTGCAAAAAAAGGTAAATTTAGATATAAATAATCTAAATTAAATTTGCCTTTTTGATGAGTCCATTCTCGCACCTTATTTCCTTTGGCATCTATATACCGCATATCATGAGTACAGATAACACTATCTGGGTTGGATTCCATAACATCAAATTGACGTTGCAATTTACCTGGTAGAGCTAAATCATCTCCATCAAGGTGATATATATATTTGCCTTTAGCCTTTTTATATACAGATTTAATATTTTCTATTGGGCCTATATTTACTTTATGAAATATAGGAACAACAATATTAGGATATTTTATTAAAAATCCTTCTATTATTTTTCTAGTTGAATCAGTAGAGCAATCATCCCCAACAATCACTTCATACTGAAAATTTGTATTTTGATTTAGAATACTTTGTAAAGTCTGCTCTAGAAATTTTTCTTGATTATAGGTAACAATACAGACTGAAACCAATATATTCATACTAAATCGATCTCTCTTTTTTTAGTTCTATTTCCAGCATAAGTAAATCTCTTTTTCTATCTTTAATTTTTTTTGCTGGTGTACCCATATAAACACCAAACTCTTTACAATTTTTATTTACTAAACTTAATGCACCAACAGCAACACCTGTTTCTAAAGTAACACCAGGCAAAATCACACATCCAGATCCAACAATTACATGCTTTCCGATTATAACATCTGAACTTGTCACATTTGTATATTTACTAGGCACTGTAGGATTCGTCATAAACTGACCACTGTAATCATCATTACTACTATAAATAGCTACTTTTGATGAAATATTACAGAAATCCTTTAACACTATTTTACCTGCTCCTATGAGTGAGCTATATACTGCAATATGAATATGGCTTCCTATCTCAATTCCACCTATACCAGCTGATAGTACACAAAAGTCATCAATTCTTACATTATTACCAATTATTATGTTATTACAATTATAATAAGATGCCTTATCCGAAAGTAAGCAATTTTCACCTACGTGATGAAAGCCCATGGCTTTAATTTGCTCTTCTGTTAAAAAAGCCATCTTAATTGTCCTTAATTAAATCAATAATTTTCTGTACTGAATCTAGGCTAAGATTTGGATATAGCGGCAAGCAAAGCACTCCCCCTGATAAGAGTTTCGCTTCAGGGGTGTCTGATTGATACTCCTTATAAATAGCCAAATCAGTCATTATCGGATAAAAATATTTTCTTGCAAAAATCCCATTAAGCTTTAGTTTTTCAAACAATTCATCACGTCTAAGCGGATACGGCTTAGAAATAACGATTGGGAAATAAGAGTAATTATCTTTTTCTAAACTTGGACGTTTAATACAGTGAATTCCAGATATACCTGTAAGTCCATGACGATACATGTCATCTATTTTTTGACGTGCTAATAGTGTGCGATCAATAGATTTCAATTGTAGCAAACCTAGTGCAGCATGCACTTCACTCAATTTACCATTTAAAGAAATCTCATCTATTGTATTCTCATTCACAATACCAAAATTCTTTAAACGATCAATACGTTGCTTCATTTCAGCACTATGGCAAACAATAGCCCCCCCCTCAAAAGTATTAAATACTTTTGTAGCATGAAAGCTCATTACACTTAAATCACCATAATTGAGTAAGCTTTTTCCATGATGTTTTACACCAAAGGCATGTGCCGCATCATAGATTAATTTTAAATTATGCTTAGTAGCAATATTTTGTAGTACTTCCACATCACAAGGGATGCCATAACAATGTACTGGTAAAATCGCGACCGTCTTATCAGTTATGGCTTGCTCAACTTTTACTGGGTCAATATTAGATGTTTGCGGATCAATATCAACAAAGACTGGAGTGAGTTTATTCCAAACTATCGAATGAGCTGTAGCAACAAAAGTATATGGTGTCGTAATCACCTCACCTTGTTCAAATCCAAGTGCCTGTAGCGCTGTTACCAATGCAATCGTTCCATTATTAAATAATGAAATATAATCAACGCCCAAATACTCACAAAGCTCTTTTTCCAACTGCTGATGTAATGGTCCACAGTTGGTTAAAATTTTATTTTTCCAAATTTGTTCTAAATAAGGAATAAATTCTGCAAGCTCAGGTAAAACAGGTTGAGTGACATAAATTGACTCTTGACTCATATCTCATTCACCAAAGAAATTAGATATTGCCCATAATCATTTTTACTCATGCTTTGACCAATTTCTAAAACTTGTTCTTTGCTCAGCCAACCATTATTCAAGGCAATTTCTTCCAAACACGCCACTTTATAACCCTGACGTTTTTCAATGGTTTCTACAAACTGTGCTGCCTCCAGTAAACTTGAATGTGTACCTGTATCTAACCATGCAAAACCACGTCCGAGCAATTCCACATTTAGATCACCGCGCTCTAAATACATCTGATTAACTGTGGTAATTTCTAATTCTCCACGTTCAGAAGGCTTCACTTGTTTCGCAATTTGAATCACATCATTGTCATAAAAATATAGACCTGTGACCGCAAAGTGGGATTTAGGTTGTTTAGGTTTTTCTTCTAAAGAAATTGCTCGTTTCTGCTCATCAAATTCAACCACACCAAAACGCTCAGGGTCTTTCACCTGATAGCCAAATACCGTTGCACCTTTTTGACGTGCAACGGCTTGACGTAGCATTGGGGTAAAACCTTGACCATAAAAAATGTTGTCGCCAAGCACTAAACAAACATTACTATTTCCAATAAAGCTTTCACCAATAATAAAGGCTTGTGCTAAACCATCTGGACTAGGTTGGACGGCATATTCAAGCTGAATACCAAATTGAGCACCATCACCCAATAAACGCTTAAAACCATCAATATCTTCAGGGGTACTAATAATGAGTACGTCACGAATACCCGCAAGCATCAGCACCGAAAGCGGGTAATACACCATGGGTTTATCATAAATAGGCAATAACTGCTTAGATACCCCTTTGGTAATTGGATATAAACGTGTACCTGAACCGCCCGCTAAAATAATACCTTTTGTTGTATTTGACATTATGAATTTACACCTAATCTTTCGCGTTGGTAACTGCCATCTTGCACTCGATGACACCAGTCCAAATTATTTAAATACCATTGCACCGTTTTACTGATTCCAGTTTCAAATGTTTCCGTTGGTGACCAGCCCAATTCATTTTGAATTTTTGTGGCATCAATTGCATAACGTAAATCATGCCCAGGGCGGTCTTTTACAAATGTAATCAGTGATTCATACGCTTGACCATTTGCCTGTGGTTTTAACTCATCCAAAATCTTACAAATAGTTTTGACCACTTCTATATTCTGTTTTTCATTATGACCACCAATATTATAGGTTTCACCCACTACACCCTCAGTCACCACTTTATATAAAGCGCGTGCATGATCTTCTACAAACAACCAATCCCGAATTTGTTGACCATTACCATATACAGGCAAAGGTTTAGCATCCAGTGCATTTAAGATCACCAATGGAATTAATTTTTCTGGAAAATGGTAAGGCCCATAATTATTTGAGCAATTGGTCACAATGACAGGTAAACCATAAGTTCTGTACCAAGCACGTACCAGATGATCCGAACTGGCTTTAGAGGCAGAATATGGAGAGCTTGGTGCGTATGAAGTTGTTTCTGTAAACAAATCTGTCGTGCCTTCTAAGTCACCATAAACCTCATCAGTTGAAATATGATGAAAGCGAAAGTTTTGTTGAGCTTCAGCGTCAAGCCCCATCCAATATTTTCGAGCGGCTTCTAATAAAGTATAAGTTCCCACAATATTGGTTTGAATAAATGCTGCTGGGCCATCAATTGAGCGGTCTACATGCGACTCTGCAGCCAAATGCATAATTGCATTAGGTTGAAATGCATCTATTGCAGCTGTAATTTGTTCTGTATCACAAATATCGATTTGTTTGAACTCATAGTTCGGATATTGATCGATTTCTTTTAACGATTCTAAATTACCTGCATAAGTCAACTTATCGATATTTAGAACGTGGTTGTTGGTATTTTGAATAATATGGCGGATGACAGCTGAACCAATAAATCCTGCACCGCCTGTAACTAAAATTTTCATAACCAACCCAAATAAACCATAATGACATTATTAAATATATGCAGAATCAAGAAAATCGATCAGCTTATCCGCAACTTTGCAAAATTGATATTCATTTTCAGCATCTTGGTGTCCAACCTGTGCCATTCTACTAATTTGCTCAGGGGATTCAATCAGAATAATTAGATTATTAACCAAATCTTGAATATCTCCGCATTTTGCCATTAAACCATTTTCACCTTGCCGAATAATTTGTTGGACACTAATATGATCACTCGCAACAACAGGTTTCCCCCAAGCAAAAGAATCTAATATAGCCAAGGGTTGGGTATCATTCATTGTAGGAACGAGTGCAATATCAATATCTTTATAAAACTTTCTTTTTTGTTCCCCACTAATCCAGCCTAAAAACTCTACTTCACCCTCCAAATTCAAATCTTTAACTTGCTGAAATAAAAACTCTTTCTGTTCACCATCCCCTGCAATCAACAACTTGACCCTGTATCCTTTTTGCTTTAATTGCTCCACCGCAGAAATTGCTATGTGTGTACCCTTATATTCAACCAAGCGCGTCATAATCCCTAAGACCACAGGTTCCCCAAGTTTTTTAGCAAAAGAAGGTTCATCATCTGGCAAATGTATTAAATTTGGAATAACCGCTTGTGGTTTTTTTCTCAAATCCACACCCTTCTTTTTTGCAGCATCAGCAACACACTGAGCTACATAAGGAGTAATATGAATAAATCCATCTGCGCGTAATGTCCTTTTCACATTATGACTATGATTCATCGCAATAACAGGGCATTTGATTTGTGAAAAAAACATCGCATTTTTAAATAAGTAAACAGCACGTCCACTATGAGCAATCACAACATCAGGCCGATAAGAGCGTAACCATAAAGCGAGTTTTACTGCTGCAATCAGATCATAAAACCCTGAACTATTGAGTACAAACTTTGGATAACTCTCAGATTTTAACTTTTTATTTTCATCACCATATACCAAAAAACCTTCATGCCCCTTGCTTTCTAATGCATCAAAAGTGTTCAGCATTGCTTGCCAACGCCCACCTGAAGCATCCCCATAAACTGTGTGAACTATTTTTAATTTTTTCAAGAAAAGCCTTTTTCAAATTGCGCTAACTACTGATTAGAAAACATTTTATTATTATTAACCTAAATAGGCCACCACCTAATTTAAAATAACACTCTGAATCTTGCCTTACTTCAAGGTTGCTCTGACAACAGAATAGATTTTTGCTACTATACAAAGTTGATATGTCAAACTTTCAAATCTTATGAAAAGCAAACCTAGCCTTGCTGTTCTTATTATTCATGACCAACGTGCTGGGCATTTAAACCCTAGCTTAGGAGTTTACGACAATCTAGAAACCGCTTATTCAACAACTTTATATAAAATAGTTACACCCACCTTAAAAAAGTGGCAAATCAGCCTCTTAAAAAAAATTAGTTGGTATCCGCGTTTATTCGACTTATTTGCTGCTTTATTTTTTAAAAATTTTATTTTAAATCATGATATTAACTGCATTATTTGCTCTGGAATGCCCAACCTAATCTATGGCATTTTTGTAAGCCGTAGTTTAAAAGTTCCTCTATTTTATGCAGGTGACTTACGTAAGGTAAACAGCAAACTAGTCAGCTGCACAATTACTGCACTCCCACAAAACACGCTGTCAGATCAAGTTGTACTAACAACACCACCTGTTAAAAAAGAGTTTTTTAACATGCAACATGATCAACTCGATCAAACAACAGCTTTACTCGTTTTAGGTGGGGCTACAGATGAACACCCTTTTACTTATACAGATTTTGAAAAAATCATTAATAACTTCATTCTATTTTGTAGAAACAATCAACTTAAAGGCTTAATTACCAACTCACGCCGCACACCAAATCTAAGTACATTTTTGAATAAAACCGATATTCCTAAAAATATCCAATTACATTTTATCCATACTGAAAAAGCTTTGTCTCTCATTCAGCTTATTCAACAAGCCACTTATATTTTTGTCACAGAAGATAGCACTTCTATGCTTGCTGAAACTATCCAAAGTGGACGTTTTGTCAGTTCCATATATAGCCCCAAGTCTATTTTAGAACCTTTAAATAAGAAATATATTGAAGCTCAACTCATGCAGCGACAAAAGCTTGAAGAAATCTTTCAGTATCCAAGTATTAGAAATACCCAAGATTTAAACTCATCAACCCCAATTACCCAAGCTTTTAAACGTAATTTAGGATATTAAAATGATTTCAGTCATCCTCACTCATTACAATAAAGGCCTATTACTCAATAGAACCATTGAATCACTACAACCTCAAAATGAAAATTTACACGAAATTATTGTGGTAGATGACTGTTCTACAGACCCAGAATGGTGCAAAAACAGTAAATATCTACTAGATACTTACCCTAAAATTAAAATCATTCAAAATACAGATAATAAAGGCCCAGCTGTTCGTTTAAATCAAGGTGCATTTTCTGCAACAGGTGATTATCTATTTTTTATGGATGCTGATGATGTTTTAGCACCTAATCGTCTCAATATGTTTTTAGAAGAAATGCAAAAGCAAAATGCCGATTTATGTTATGCAGAAAAAGTAAAAATTCACGATCTGAATGAAATTCAGAAGCATACTCTTGCAACATGGCAATTTAGCACCACACCTTTAAATTACGTACTTGAAAATAATATTATGCAGATGTGCGTTATGTGTACACGTGACTTATTTAAAAAATCTAAAGGTTGCAATGAAAATATATTTATTCAAGATGAATCACTAGCTTTAAACTTAGCTAAATATTCAAAAAAAATAATTTCTAGTGGCTTACATAGTGTTTTTGTTATTTTAGATGAAGCCGAAACAAAATCTATCCGTGGAGAAAACCGTCTATCTCGCCATCTAGAGCAACAACACCATGATATGTTCTTCACAATTGATGATTTTATCCAAGATTACCCAGATATTACTGAACAAAATAAAAAACTACTGATCAAAAAAGCGATTTCAACCTATTGGAAAAGTATACGCCATACACCACAGAAAAATTTTACAGACTTTCTTATTTATTTAGCTGCGCGCATTGATCCAATTCAAACGTGGGACAAACACCACATGAAACTCACTAGCTATTTCAATCAATTAAATCATGTAAGGAAAATTAATAACAGGGAGAGCAATTAAGCTCTTTTCCCTAATTTCATCCGCAACTTCACCGCAAACATTGAGTCCTTACCACTCACTTTAATCCGTTGTAATTGCATAAAGTCGGGACTTAGGCCATCAATACCCTCTTTGGTGGTCACAGCATTGCTATAACCTGCCTGCTCTGCTAAACACACATCGCGCTCAGAATAAATACCGAAAGGATAGGCAAAACTACTCACAGACATACCAATTAATTGCTCTAATTGTTTTTTCGATTCTCTAAGTTCAAACAAGCATGCTGCATCATCCAATTTATCCAAATTGGCATGTGTCAAAGTATGCGAACCAATTTCAACAAGACCACTATGTGCCAGATACTGAACTTGCTCATCATTCAGTTTAGGTTCTCGGGCTAACTCACCGCTATTGTGATGGGCTTTTTTATAGGTTGACCAATCACGGTTATGGCGATCAACCACTACATAAATCGTCGCCTTGGCTTGGTATTTTTCTAAAATTGGATAAGCATTTTCCAAGTTATCAAAATAGCCGTCATCAAAGGTAATTGCTACCGTTTTTTTAGGATGCTGCCCCCAATTTTGTTGCAACTCATGCATTGTGACAAAATGAAAACCCTCAGCTTTCATCCAAGCCACTTGCTTCTCAAACTCTTCAGGTTTAACCCGCAACTTATTAAATTTTGCACCATCGATATGCTCAGACACCATGTGATACATTAAAATACGCGGTCTTTTCCAATCTACAGCGGGCTTCCACCAAGCATATTTATAACTCCACGCGAGTAAAATCATGAGTGTAAAAATACAAATATAAATCACAATATGGACCAAACCAAAGTTCCTTTCCAAATAGTGCCACAGTCCTCTTCATAAGAAAAGAAAAGTTCTCAAATTGAGCGAGCCGTATTGTGTATTTAAAATTCCATTAAAAAACTGAATTCTATATTGAATAGAAATCAGTTTTTAAGTCCCTTTTAAATTGAGTGCTGCCTTATTGTGAACATAAGGCTTTGGCTTCTTTAGCGTTTACTTCGGCTTTGTTGCACAAAGATTTGAAATACAAAGCCCCCCCTAATTGAGCCAAATTTAAGGCGTAACTTGGGTAAGTGGTCGACCTAATTCCGTAAATCTGTTGAGGACTGCTACACGTGCATGAATTTCATTGACTTGGCTATCAAATTTTCTTGCACTGAGTTTATCCCCCAATAATTTGATGCAATGCATCTTAGTTTCGGCCAAACTTCGGCAATGATAGCCGGACCATTTTTTCCATAATGTCCTGCCTGAGAAGCACTGCTTCGCAAGATTAACCGTTCGAAGTAATTCATTTCGCGCTAGCGAGCTGATCTTTGTATCTTTCCATGGTTTCGCATTTTTTTCTAGGTGGAATCACCGCATGCGCTTGCCGATCTGCAATGACCTGACGGCATTGCTTGGTGTCATAAGCTCCATCGGTATAAACAGAGTCAATCTGCTCATCTTGTGGAATCTGATCGAGTAAATCACCAAGCACTTGTGAATCACTCACATTATTTGTAGTGAGTTGAATGGCGCGTATTTGAAGGGTTTCAGCATCTATACCAATATGAAGTTTACGCCATTGGCGACGATATTCAGGTCCATGTTTCTTGCGTTTCCATTCGCCCTCACCTAGAAACCTCATGCCTGTAGAGTCTATGAGTAGATGCAGCCCATCGCTACTTTTTTGGTAGCTGATTGCAATATCAATATGCTTTTGTCTTCTACAAAGCGTACTGTAATCTGGTGCGGTCCAATTTAATCCACAAAGTTTAATCAGACTTTGCACAAAGCCAGTGACCATACCTAAAGATAGACGGAATAAGGATTTAATCATTAAGCAGCATTGGATAGCTGCGTCGGAGTAGGTTTGATTTCGCCCTTGTTTGCCTTTTGATGGAGCATACCATTGCGTAGCAGGATCAAACCAAATGGCAATATTTCCGCGACTCATGAGTGCTCGGTTATATGCGGGCCAATTGGTTGTGCGATAGATTTTGTGTGTAGGCTTCTTCATTTGAAAATTATATCGCTGAAAAAGCCTTTACAGATAGGTTTGTGCAACAAAGCCGCTTCCAATTAAAAAGCTGGAAATACAATTAATGGTATTTCTCACAACTGGGTAATGTAGATTATTTTCAAAGACTTTTCCCTTTAAGGCTGGAATCATAAGTCCCATTAAACCTAATACGGCAACCATAAAAAAGAGGTATTTTTTATATCCTGCTTCTTTATTGTTTACATATTTCAAAATATAAATAGTATTTAAAACAATCAGCAGTAAATATAGACACAGCGGAATAAGGAAAATTTTTATTCCACCAGACAATCCTCCCATAATATCGGCAAATTCATAAAAAAATTGACTAATAGATCTCTTTCATAAATCAAAAAACGATCTTCTTTTTGGTTAATATTTGCACTCCGGATTTCTTAGCATTCGTGCATAATCTGCGGATGAAATACATCGATTCAAACAAGCTTTCTGATCCTC